>JAJRWY010000130.1 GCA_024276575.1 Candidatus Binatota bacterium | reverse complement strand
CCCGCAATCTCGGCCCGTGCTCGCTTTTCGGCCCTCGACGTACTGTTAGTACGCCTGCGGGCCTCATCGCTGCGCTTGGGCCGATCTCACGGGCGCTTGCGACTCTCGCGACGAGGTTTCATGAATAATGCGGGCTAGGCCAACGGGCCGTACTCCCGCTCGCGGATGCTCACGTACGGTTGGGTACGCTCCGCCCGGCGAACGCTCCGTTCGGCCGCGGGTGACGCGCTCCAGCGCGTTTTTGCCCGTGAATTATCGTCTGATCGAGGTTAGGCTTGAAAGCCTGGGGAAGCGCCGGCTGTGTAGCGCCGCTCAGACGCGGATATCCATTTGCCTGAGCAACACGGCGTCACGCAAGCGCCGGGGCAGAAAGCTGTTGAGCCATAAGAACAGGTTGCTTTTCGCGTCCAAACGATTGAACAGTTTTGGTTTCTCGGCTTCCACGACGGCTACTATCCTCTTGGCCGCTTGTTGAGGTGTCGGCGCCGTCTTTATCAACTCGCGGTCGCGTTCGATAAAACGTTTGACTCTTTCCCGGTAGGGGGAGCCCTCGGGCGGCAAAACGTGGATCTTCGCCGCGAAAGCAGTCGATACTTGAGCCGGTTGAATGATAGCGGTCTGTATTCCGAAGGGTTCTACTTCGTAGCGTGCCGAGAGAACCAGTCCCTCCAGCGCGAACTTGCTGGCGCAGTAGATCGATTCGAAAGGGAAGGGCACCTGCCCGACGAGCGAGGACATTACTATTAGTTTGCCGCTGCGGCGGGCGCGCATCGAGGGAATAAAAGCCTGAATAAGCGACGCTGCACCGATGACGTTGATTTCCAAGCATTTCATGGCGCGCTGTAGGTCCACTTCCTCGAAAGGTCCGAAAAACCCAATGCCGACGTTGGATAGCACCGCGTCGGCCGCGCCGAACTGATCGAGCACCGCGTCTTTGAAATCGGTGACGGCTCCGCGGTCGCAGATGTCGATGGCCGAGAGTAAATGTGCCGTACCGCGCTCCTCCAAGGCTGCGGACAACTCAGCGATTCCTTCAGGGTTCATATCGAACCCGCAAATTGTCCAGCCGGAGTCGGCCAGTAGCTCGGCGACGCGGCGGCCCATGCCTTCCGCCAGCCCACTTATGACTACTACTTTGCTCATATGGCTTACCGCTGGCACAGGGTTCGTCGTCGAGGACAACTCCCCGAATGGCTTCCCGGCCAGCATTGAAATGTGCGTCACGGTTCGTGCTAGTGCAAATACTACGAAAACAAAATAATATGAGAGTCGAAGAGTTGTAAGTGGCGTTCCTGTTGGTGATGAGGCCCGCAGGCATACTAACCGTACGTCGAGGGCCGAAAAGTGGTGAGCCGTGAGCCGGCGAGCGGCGAACGGGCCGAGATTTCAGGCGCTTGCGACTCGTAGCAGAGGTTTCATGAATAATGCGCTCTAGGATTGCTGGTGAAACTGTCCGGGTTCAAGAGATAACGATGCGGTCTAGGGCACTAGGCCACCGATTAGACCAAGGCGGTTGAGCGAAAACTCGTTGCCACGGGGGAGTGGAGAGAATAGTTTCGCTATAGTGTAGCGATGAGTTTCCACCCGCCCAAATCCGGCCTCGTGCTGCTGCCGCGCACGGCCGCGCTTGCGGTTGCCGTTGCCTTGCTGCTTGTCGCACTTGTCGGGAAGCCTGCCTATGCGGCGCCGCGGATTGTCAACGGAGTCGCTAGCCACGACGACCCGGCGGTGGGTGTGCTGTTGATGAGCTTCGCTTCCGATTCGAGCAGTGCGCGCATGACTTGCAGTGGTACTTTGATTGGTTGCCGGACCTTCGTGACCGCAGCACACTGCGTGGCCACGGTGACCGATCCGGATGCCTATTTCGTGCACTTCCAGCACGCGGGTTTTTTCGCCGTCCGCGCTATTCACGTAGTTGCCGATTTCGAGTTTCCGATTGGTGATCTTGCGGTTCTTGAACTTGCGCAAGAAGTAACAGGGATAGAGCCGGCGCGGATCAACGATGTGGCCGATCCGCTCGCTGCGGGCCCGTTGCCGGGACGTATCGTCGGTTACGGAGAGACGCAGGGAAACGGTAACAATTTCGGGATCAAACGTAGCGGGGGAGTTGTTACTGCGCCCTGTCGCATCGGTGATAACCAAGGTCCGGCTCCAGAACTGCTGTGCTGGGACTTCGTCGAGCCCATCGGTGAAGCCGGCAGTGACTCCAATACCTGTTCCGGCGATTCGGGCGGTCCGCTATTCATGGACCTTGGCGACGGTGAGGTGCTTGCCGGAGTCAGTTCAGGCGGAGAAAACCGGGCTTGTTTACCCGCTGATCACAGTTGGGACGTCAACCTCTACTTCTATCGTGCCTTCATCGACCTGCATCTCGGGGACGACGGGCGCCAAGCTTGTGGACTGATCCCCGCGGTGGGAACCTCGGAAGTCGAAGTGCATGCCAACGACGGTGTACTGACCTGGAAGGACCAGAACGATCGTTTCACCTTTGAAGTCCCCGCAGGGATCAACGAGCTTCGGGTAACCCTGAACGCGAAGGACGACGGGACTTTCGATCCCGATCTGTACTTGAGACACGGAAGCCCGCCGAGCTTGGCTAGATTCGATTGTGCGGCGAAAGGCCCCAGCCCTTACGGAAGTTGCCGTCTGTTCTTTCCGAAGCCGGGCACTTGGCATTTGTTGGTCAATCGAGCATCGGGGGCGGGCGACTATCAAACTACGGTGACCGTATTCGGCGGCGATCCTCCCGACTGTGGCAACGGTGTACGGGAACTCGGAGAGATCTGCGACGGTATCGACGACTCCGCCTGTCCGGGGCTGTGTTTGCCGGGCTGCGATTGCCCGCCACCGGTTTGCGGTAACGGCAGCCAGGAGTCCGGAGAGCAGTGCGACGACGGGAACCATGTTGGAAACGACGGCTGTGATCCCTCCTGTTTGATAGAAGAATGCGGTAACGGAGTACTTCAGGCCTTCGAACAATGTGATGACGGCAACGCCGTCAACGCCGATGATTGTCTCAACGATTGCACGCTTCCTCGCTGTGGCGACGGATTCATACGTCCCGGCGAAGAAGAATGTGATGACGGCAACTTCGACGGGGGAGACGGTTGTGACGGGGTTTGCCGGGTGGAGCCGGTAGCCGTGGGGGGGGGAGGGCGTTTTGAAGGCGGCTTCGCAGTTGCCGGACGCAACGTTTTTTCCTTCTCCATCGATACCGTTGTCGCTTTTCGTGCCGAAACCGGTGACGGTGAAGGCGGTTGCCCTGCCGATATAGATACGGTGATGAGTTTGTTGGATGTCGGTGCGGGTGGAGTAGAAGTTGCTTTCGACGACGATGAAGGCGTCGGACGTTGTGCTTTACTCGATCTCGTCTTGGATCCTGGGGACTATGAAATCGTCGTGAGCGGATGGGATGGCCAGGCGGTGGACTACTACGTCCTTGATCTGCGCATAACGCCTTTCGAATGCGGCAACGGCGTCGTCGAGGCCGGTGAGCAGTGCGACGACGGCAATCGTCTCAACGGGGACTGTTGCGATGCCGGCTGTTCAATGGAGCCGCAGGGTTCCGCCTGCGGTGCGGATAATGAAGTATGTACCGACGATATCTGCGACGGTACAGGGTTTTGTATCCATGTCCCGAACTCGGCGCCATGCGATGATGGCGATCCATGCACGGTGGCCGACCATTGTTCTGCCGGACTGTGCGCGGGAGGGGAGGCGCGGGAGCGTATCTGTCGAGTGGCCGGCGTTTGTTTCGCGTGTGGGCAGCCTCTCAGCCGCGGCAATGCTCCGAGTGCCGGTGACGCTTTACTGGTGCTGCGAGCTTCGGTGGGGCTAGAGGATTGCGCGTTATGCGTCTGTGACGTCAATGCTAGTGACACTCTTACCACCAGCGATGCTCTTGCCGTGTTGCTTACGGCGGTAGGGGCCGGTGGGGAAGCGTTTGCCTGCCCCTCGCCTTCGAGCACGTCGACCACCTTGGGTGCTCCACTGACGACCACTACTACGTCGACGACTACGAGCACGCCGGCGGCCACGAGTACGTCGACGACAACGAGCGTTTCGACGGCAGCGTGGAGTTCTCGGACGTCGTTGCGTTGATCAGAGTCGTCGGCAGCGCCGGCATTGCACCTGATCGACGGCAGCGAGCGCCGGCGTTACTGTGGCTTGCCGCAACGAGGGGGGCGCCGTTGCGCTTTGGGTAGCCGGAGGGCACGTGCTCCGGATTCACCGCCCTTGGTTCAGCTGAGGTTCAACACGGCGGACTGTGCGGCCAAGGCCCAGATCAGATGGGCCAGGAACGCTGAGGCAGTGCCCGAATGTTTGGACAGGCCTCCAAGTATGAGTCCGGAGATGCATCCGCGTATGGGATCGAAGGGGAACACGATCAAGGTCCAGGCCGCGGCTGCACCGATCATACTTATGCGGCGCTGGAGAACGTTGCGGAACAGCATTGTATGGCCGGCTACGACCAGGACTGTGACCAGGAGTGAAAACCCCGAGGGTAGCGCGGCGGCTGCCATCCTTTCGATGACCGGGGCGGACCAAGCCGGCAGCAACAGGGCGGTGTTGGTGGTGCCAAGCAGAGAGAGCAGCAGGCCACTTCCCGCACTAGCGGCCAAAATCCGTCCGCAACCGGCCTTATCCCAGCCGAGGTCGAGGCATCCCTCTCGGGCGGCGGCGACAAGGGCGCAGATCAACAAGAAAGCACCGCCGCCCGCCGTCGCAGCCACAGCTGACAGGTGGACTCCGGGGTTGCCTGCGATCGCCCAGACGCCGGGTCCGCCGACGGCCAGCCACCAACCCAACGCTGCAATAGCCAGCAGGCCACCGCCGCCGCTTCTCTCCGCCGCACTTTCGCCGGCCCAGCGGTCGAGATCGCGGGCGGTCCAGGCCAGCAGGAAACTCGTGCTTACTGCCGAGCCGGCGGCGGCAGCCGCAAGCGGTGCGGGACCGGTCAAGACGTCGCCTGCTACCAACAGGGCTCCTCCCAAAGGCACCGCCGCAGCCAGGGTGGGATAGCTGCGCGAGACTATCCAAGCCAGCAAGGCCATCCCTACCGAGACGACGGGCAAGACTCTCATCGGCGCGGCCGCGCCGCCAACTAGGTCACTTACCGAGCGCACCAACCATAGGCCCAGGGCGACAGCGGTTCCGATGAAGAGCGGTAATCCCAGCAGCCACCAAGACGGGGACTGAACAGAGGTTGCGGCGCTCATGGCCGCGGCCATGAAAGCTGAAGCGCAGGCCGCAAGAGTCCAGGCCGACCATTTCCCCACAATCAACTCAGTGCGGCTGATACCCGCAGACAGGAGCACCTCGAGCGTTTTTCGCGAGCGCTCTCCGGGCAACGCTTCGGCCAAAGGCCCGGTGAGCAACGATACTGCCAGCAAGGCCAGGAGTATGGAGCGGCCGGGCAGGCGGATGTCGGGACGGAAGCGCCGAACCTCGATACGGGGCTGCCCTGGCAGCGAGTCGAGCGCGCCGCGCAATTCGCCGGGAATGAACGGTGCGCGAACGCGAACCGGGTTGCTGCCCGAGATCCCAATGGGGCTCGTGTCGTCGAGGCGTAGTTTCCCTCGTAGGTCTAGGGGGACGTTCCCGCTGACGACAACGGCCGGCCGGTTCTCCACCGTGCTTTCCGATGGCGGCCCCGAGCCGGGGAATATTCCCGCCGGGATCAGCAGGGCCAAGGCTAGAGCCGGAAGCCGGTACCATCCTTTCCCCGCCACGCGCTGGCGTAGGTCACGCAGTGCGACGGCACTTATGCGAGACAACCTCATATGCACTCCGAGCGGCCGAAGCGTAAGGCTGCGGCACCGGCAGCCGCCAAGGCCAGCGGCGCAGCGGTGGCGGCGGGGTCCAAGCCAGCCAGGAAGGCCCCGATCGACGACAGCGGCAGCCAACGCCCAAGTTGCGGCAGTGCCCAGCCGGCTCCGATCAAGGCGATGGTCGTGGCCAGCGCGCGTGACAGCGGCGCCGAGAATCCTTTGTCGCTCTTCGGCCCGCTGGTTGCTGCCAGTCCTAGGACGCCACCGGTCAACGCGGCTAAGCAGTCGTGTAGCATCCAGGTCGAGAGTGAGTCGATGCCGAGCAATCCGTGGAGGACCAGTAGGGTAGTGCAGAGCGCGGGTACGAGCACCACGGACAGGGCAGCGATTCTGGCCGCACCGTGCATCCAGAACGGTAACGGTAGTGACAGCTCGCTTTCCAGGCAGCCGTTGCCGCGATCACGAAAGACTGTTCCCGCGCCCATGACGACGCCGTAGAGTGTGAAGAAAAGGCCTATTACCCCGGCTATCAAATGGGCCTGGTAGTCTACATCGGTAGGCCGGGCTTCAAGCGGGGGGATGTCTATGCGCCATCGCGCTCCGGCGATCTCGCGTAAGAGAGATTCCAAGCGTAAAGTAGCGCGGCCCGGCCACACCCGCCCGAGCACCCAGCGATCGTTTTCACGCCATACCGCTCTTATGGCCCGGTGGTTGCGAATTTCCTTTTGGGGATCCTCGCTCAGTTCGGCGGTGAAACCATGTTCCGTCATTTGCTTGGCCAGTGCGGGGTCGGCGACCACAACCGAGGGCGAGGTTCCCCACATTGCGTAGCCGCCGGCGGTGCCGACCATCGCCAAAGCACAAACGATGCCGGGCCAGGCCAGTGCGCGTACTACCAAGCCTTCGCGGAGCAAGCGCAGGACGATCGCGCCGCTCAGTGCGGCTGCGGCCCGGACGCTAGCCAAGCCCGGCCTCCGCTTCTGCTCCGTTAGATGAAAGCAGCTGCATGAATGCGTCGCCGAGATTGTCGCAACCGCTACGGTCGCAAAGCTCCTCCACGCTGCCTTCGGCGACGATGCGGCCGGCGCTCATGATGCCGGCCCGGCTGCAAAGAGTCTCCACTTCCGACATTATGTGGGAAGAGACGACTACGGCACGGCCGTCGCCGGCGAGGGATCTGACCAAACCGAGTACTTCGCGGCGCCCACCTACGTCGAGCCCGTCGGTGGGTTCATCGAGAAGCAACAGCGGGGGATCGTGAACCAGCGCGCGCGCCAGCACTACGCGGCGTTTCATGCCGGTAGACAGAGATCCACAGTGGCTTTTTGCGTAGCGCCCCGCGCCGAGACTCTCGAGTAGCGCGAGTGCACGCTCGCCGGGACGGCGCAGGCCTTGAACGCGTCCGAACAAGGTGACGGTTTCCAAGGCGGTCAAGCGCTCTGGTAGTCCGGCTTCGGCCGGTACGTAGGCCAAAAGCGAGCGTGCACGCAGTGCGTCAGAGACCGCGTCTACCCCTCCGATGACGACGCTGCCACGATCTGGTTTGAGCAAGGTGGCCAGAATTCGCAGGGTGGTAGTCTTGCCAGCGCCATTGGGTCCGAGCAATCCGTATATTTCGCCGGGTGTTACCGCGAATGACAATCCACGCACCGCTTCGACGCGGCCGCGCGCAGGATCGTCGAAGGCGCGGGCGAGATCGCTTACTTTGAGCATCGCGTCAACTTACCCGTGCCGCAGGTAGTGTCCAAGGCCCCCGTAACAGGCCCGTCCCGCAACACGTAATCTCCTTGATGTCGCAGTGCAGGCAAACTTCGCATTGAGGTTGCCGCGAGGACGAGCCTTACAACCCGCTGCCTTGCGAGTTGCGGACACCCCGCCGTGGCGCTTCGCGTTCGTTGCAGCAGGCTTTCGTGGCTACCGTCGGCCAGGAATAACAGCGCCGGGTTTGCGTCGGGTCTCTCCCGCGACAAAACTGTCTACTACCTTGTGTGGTCTTGGAGGTTTCTGTGTCAATAAATCGTATCCTTACTGCGGCGCTGGCCGCCGCCAGCGTCGCAATGTTCCCGGTTCAAGTCTTCGCGGAACAAAATCCGCCGGTCGGAACCGTGATCAGTGACTCGAACGCGGCCAAGTATGATGAGTTTTTGGGCCCGGGCTTACGCTGGGTAATCACCCGCGGCGCCACTTTGACCGTCGGTGCCTACCAGAAGGTGGAATACGCCCCTGCCTTCCAAGCGGCGACTGAGAAATACGCCGGTCAGGTGAAGATCTCGGAGGATTCGAGCCACCTGATAGACCACGTCGCCGGCTTACCTTTCACGCAGGTGGCCGACGATGATCCGCAAGTTGCCGCCAAGCACATGTTCAACTTCAACGCGGCGATTGCTCTCGATGATCTCGACCTGCGCAATTTTGACTGTGACACCGGGTCTCTGGGACTCGACGGCGAGCCAGTGAGGGTTGAGAGGCATTTTCTGATCGACCACCTCCGCCGCTTGTATTTTCGTGAGCGTACGGAAGTCGAGCCGATACCGGAACTGCCCAACCGCGATGAAGTCCGTTACAAGGAATCAATGTATCCCATCGTGGAGCCTTTCGACCTGAAGGGTACCGGTTTTACCTCTAACCGCTACATTGATCATACCCGCCAGGATGATAGTTGGCTCTACCTTCCGCAGCTTCGCCGCGTGCGGCGGCTCTCGTCGGCGCAGCGGTCGGATGCCCTATTCGGCCAGGACACTGATCAGGACAGCTATGCAGGTTATGCCGGCAATGTGGCGTGGTCGACCTGGAAGTACTTGGGGTCGAGGACAGTGTTGGGCAACTTCCACGCCCAAAACTTTCCCGTCAAGTGGCTGCCACCCTCAGGCGATTTCATTCACGACAGTCCTTGGGAGCCGCGCGAAGTATGGATAGTGGAGGGAGTTTCGAAGCTCCCGCAGTACGCGTATTCGAAGCGCGTCATCTATCTGGACAAGGAAAGCTACCGGATTCCATGGACCGACATCTACGATACGGCCGGAGAGTTGTGGAAGATCTGGATCAATAACTTCATGTACGCCAAGAAGCCCTTTCCCGAGGCCAAGTACGGTGCGGATTACGAACGGAGCTTCAATCCGTCGATTTCGATGGTGGATATGCAGCTCGAACATGCGACTTTTTGCTCGTTGCCGAGCCACCGTTTTCCCGGAGAACAGGGCTGGTACATAAACCTGGGAGATGAGGAGGGCACTAGTGAGGATTATTTCGAACTCAGTGCGATCATTTCTGCCGGCCGCTGAAGACGGGCGTTGCTAGGATGCCGGCTACCGGTACGGCTCCTCTGCTTCGCAAAGCCGTGACGGTTGCCGCCGTTGTGCTACTTGCCGCGGCCTGCGGGAATTCGGCACCGGCACCGGCACCGGCTATGAGCCTGTACAAGGCCGCAGAAACCGGCGACCTTGGCCTAATCGAAGCGAATCTTGCGGCCGGTGTCGATGTCAACTCGCGGGGCAGGGCCGGAGCCACGGCGCTTCATCATGCCGTGTGGGGGAAACATATAGAGGCGGTGGCCTTGCTGGTAGGCAAGGGTGCCGATTCGGAGGCTTTCGACGACAAGGACTGGTCTCCTCTGGATTATGCGGTGCAAAACGACTTTGCTGCAATAGCAGCGAAGTTGCTCGACCTCGGCGCCGATGTGAATAAAGCCAACGCTTACGGCTGGCGCGCTCTGCACGCGGCGGCGTCTTCGGGCCGAGTGGAGATGGCGGCGTTGCTTGCCGACCGGGGGGCGGATCTCGACGCGAAAGATGGATTCGGCAAGACGGCGTTGCATATGGCCGTCAAGGGCGGATACGACGAGGTGGTGCGGGTGCTGGTCGAGAAAGGGGCGGACCCCGGCGTTCGCGACCGTAACGGGCGTAGCGCGCTGGACGAGGCGGTGAATTCCCCGGTGATAGACCCCGGGACCGTCTCTTTTCTCAAAGAACATGAACTTCGCCGTACCGGTTCTTAGCCGGCATTGCTCATGAATCTTCGTCGCGAGAGCTGCAAGCGGCCGTGAGACCGGCCCCAGCGTAGCGGGGGAACGGGCCTGAGACCGGAGGGACTCCACCTAGCAACAGACCGGCCCAGCATAGCGGGGGAACGAGCACTGGCCGAGCTTGCGGGCGCTCGCGACTCTCGCGACGAGGTTCCACGAATAATGCGGGTTAACGAATACTGCCGCTTAGCGGTGCTCGTTCGCGTTAATCTGAAGTTCCCCCGTCCTGGTGATCGAGAGGCTGCGAGCCTAACGAATGGCCTGTGTCCTGACACGGACTGCGAGAGTGCCTCTTTCGTTTCGAGGCTCCGTCCGTTGCCGCTATGAAAGCGCGATGCGTTCGGCGGCCGTATTATCCGTTTTCTGGTTTCTCTCTTTGGGCGCGCTGGGAGTATTCTTTCCTTTCTACAGCCTTTTTCTGAGCGAGAACGCCGGCCTCAGCGGCGTACAGGTTGGCATGGTGATGGCGGTGGTGCCGTTAGTGGGAATGGTGGCCCAGCCCTTGTGGGGTAACACGGCGGACCGTAGCGGCTCACGTGCCCGCATCCTGGCGCTACTGTGTTTTGGCGCGGCGGCCGGTTACGTGAACCTGTATTTTGGCCAGGGCTTCGTCTCGATACTCTTGGGTACCGCCGGGTTGGCAGTGTTCTCGACCGCCCTCATACCGATGTCGGTTTCGGTGACTCTCGGTATCGTCGAGGGACGGGGCCCGCACGCGTTCGGCCTGGTCCGGGTTTGGGGGACACTGGGTTTTCTCATCACCGTCGTTGCTTTTCCCAAGGCGCTGGAGGCGTGGCAAGACTCCGGAGCTTTCTGGGTGGAGACTTCGCTACGGGGCAAAGCCGGACTCGAGTTGATGTTGCCGGTCGCTGCTTTGTTGCTGGTGTTGGCAGGTGCGGTTTCGCTGATGCTCCGACCGGACGGATCTCTCGGCGAGAAGTCTTTGAAAGGAGACTGGCGCCTACTGATGCAACATGGACCGTTTCTTCGTCTGCTGGTCTTCATGTTCGCCGCATATGTGTTCATGCAAGGGCCGATGGCCATGTTCCCGGTGTTTGTGCGTTCCTTGGGGGGTGGCTTGGATGCGGTCAGCAAGATGTGGGTGCTGATGCTGCTGCTGGAAATTCCCTTGATGGCTCTTTCGGGGGCGGGTTTGGCCCGGCTTGGGGCACGGGGCTTGATTGCGGTGGGCTTGGGGGCGGGGGCCTTGCGTTGGCTGGTCTGCGGTTTCTCCGACAACATGACGCTGGTTTATGCGGTTCAGGTTCTGCACGGCGTCACCGTCATCGGATTGATCATCGGCGCGCCCTTGTATGTGGAGGCGGTGGCGCCGCCGCGTTTACGGGCGACCGGCCAAGGTTTACTGGCGATGGTCGGCGTGAGCCTCGGCGGCATCCTTTCCAATCTCAACGCCGGTTGGATGATTTCCGCCTTTGGGGCGGATGCTCCGGCGAAGTTCGGCGGCGTGGGTGCTTTGCTGCTGGTTTTAGTGTTGCCCTGGGTATTGCCGCGGGCGGAAAGCGCGGAACTGCGCGAGGCCCACAAGCCGCGTGAGGAACTGAACCTTGCGCCTCAGTAGATCGGCGCTTAAGAGCGCGGCGCTCGTGAATTTTCGATGGCCGGCTGGAAGATCCTGCACGTAGCGCGTAGAAGTTCTCCCATAATGATTCGAGTGCTGATGGTGTGTCTTGGCAATATTTGCCGTTCTCCCAGTGCCGAGGCTGTGCTGCGTTCGATGATTGAAAAGCGCGGTCTCGGCGATGAGATCTCGGTGGATTCGGCGGGGACCTATGATTATCACGCCGGCGAGGCTCCCGATCCGCGCGCTCAAGCGACTGCCCGCCGGCGCGGTTATTCCATGGCCGGACAGTTCTCACGTAAGGTGGAACCGGCAGATTTTCGCAAGTTTGATTACTTGCTGGCGATGGATCGAGGCAATTTAAGAGATTTACTCGACCGTTGCCCCGAGGAGTGGCGTGACCGCGTGTCCTTGTTTCTCAGCTTCGACCCTGGGGCGATCAGAGACGAAGTTCCGGATCCTTATGCCGGCGGCCGCCGCGGTTTCGAAGACGTGCTCGATATAATCGAGGCGGCCTCCAATGCTTTCCTCGACCACCTTTGCAAGAGCCGGGGCCTCGGGTCGTCGGGAGGCTGAGGCGCCGTAGGTGTGTGGCCTGGGCGTGCATGGGCTCGAGGATCGACTCGAGACGGTCCTGGGCCGGCGGCCATCGGCGCTGCTTCATGTCGGCGGCGGGACCGGCGCGCAAGTGTTCGAGGCTTTGGTGCCCGTGGGGCAGCGTCTGGCAGTGAAGGTTTCTTCTACGGGCGGGCTCGATACTGAGGGGTGGATGCTCGAGTACTTGCGGGCCAACAGCGAGCTGCCGGTACCGGCAGTCGTTTATTGCGAGGCGGGCCTCCTGGTGATGGAGTTCGTTGGCTCCGGCGGACGCGGCAACGCGGATGTTCACGCTGCCGAGTTGCTGGCGTCTCTTCATGCAATTACGGCTGACGCTTACGGCCTTGAACGTGACACTTTGATCGGCGGGCTTCCGCAGCCCAACCGGCCCTCGTCTAGGTGGCTGCCTTTTTTTCGCGAGCAGCGGCTGTTGAGTTTCGGTCGCAAGGCTTTGGATGCCGGTTTGCTGGATCCTGCTTCCTTCACGCGTTTGGAACAACTATGCGATGGCCTGGAAGACCGTTTGCCGGAACCGCCGGCACCTTCGTTGATTCACGGAGACGTGTGGGGTGGCAATGTATTGGTGCGCGACGGGCGCGTTGCCGCTTTTATCGATCCCGCGCTCTACTACGCGGATGCCGAGATCGAGATCGCCTTTACGACGCTATTTTCGACTTTCGGTAGGGACTTCTACCGGCATTATCGCGAGATTCGTGGTCTCGATGACGGATCTATCGAATCTCGCCATGAGATCTACAACCTGTATCCGTTACTGGTGCACACGCTGCTTTTTGGAGCCTCTTACGCCCGGGCTCTCGACGCGTCGTTGCAAAGGCTACTGTCGTGAAGCGCAGGGCGCTTCCGATTTCCCCTGGCCGGCTACCATCTCGATCGGAGGATCCGGTCTGTACAGGATCCGGCTGAAGCAAGGGGATCAAAGGGCTTCGGGTGCTTCGAAACTGGCGCTCATGTGCTCCATCCACACCGAGAGCAGCGGAGTTTTGGGCAAACCTAGCCTACGCAGTTGTTCGGCCATGGGGTGCTCTCCAAGGTCCAAAGAACTGCCGCCGGGGCGTATCGAGGCGCCGCCGGCGCGTGAGCGAAACAGCGTTTTGTGGGCGATGCCGTCGATATGCGTGTAAGTGTACATGCACGATTCAGGCAAGCGGCGTTTGGCGCGGCATGGGGCGGTAAAAGTCAACACCCTCGAACCTTGGGACCGCAAGGTACAACTCATAGTAGCGCCGTCGGTGCGCATATCGATGTCTTCGAGAGTTTTAGGGAAGCCCCAAATTCTCGATCCTGCGTCCCGCGTGAACCGTTGGTCTACCGGTAGCCAGAGGATGTAGGTACTGGCACGGCCGCGAACGAAATCGGCTAGTGCGGAGAGGTAGGGGACGCCGGAGGGCTGGGATTTTTCACGCACGAACAACGCGAACGATACTTCGTTGTAGTCGCCGAGATCGTTGTCTCGGTAATCGATGCAGGCCAAGCTGAACAGGGCCCGGCCAGGCAAGACCTGCACGGCTTCGAATTCGCCGCCCGGCAGCAGCGTGGAGGCTGCGGCGGCGTCCACTAGGTAGGTCGCACTTGCCGAGCAGGCGTCGCGAACCTCTACCGGTAAATCGATGCGCCGGCCCTCGATCTCGACCCATGTCCCGGATGTGTCGAGACCGTCGAGACCATTGTGGCCGGTAGTAGTGGGGCGCAGCGCTTCTCGTGCTACGCGCGTCCCCCGGGCGGTGCGTAGCGGGCTGCCTTGATCAGAAATACCCACCGCCCGAGGTCTTTCCACCACCGGGTTTGTTTCCGCGGCCTTCGATATGGTCTCCCGTGATCATGTTCTTGTAGCCCAGGCCCGGGCCTACCATTGGGTAAACGTGCCCGTGGCCGTCGGTCATCACCTCCAGCAAGGCGGGGCCTTCGAAGTTTACAAAAGCTTCGAGTTGGGTTGCTACGTCTTCCTTCTTCGACACCCGTCGGGCGAAGCGAAAGCCATCGGCTTCTGCCGCTTTGACGAAATCTTTCTTATGCAAAGCCTTATCGGTGCCCGAGTATCTATTGGCGTAGAATAGATCTTGCCATTGCCTGACCATGCCGTCGCCGAGGTTGTTCAGTAGCAACACCTTGACCGGGACATCGTAGGTAGTCAGAGTTTCTAGCTCTCCCAGGTTCATACGGATACTGCCGTCTCCGTCCACGTCGATGACCAGTTTGCCGGGGTTGGCTATTTGGGCGCCGATCGCTGCCGGTAGCCCGAAGCCCATGGTTCCCATGCTGCCGGAGGTCAGGAAGGTCCGCGGGGATTTGAAATCCAGATACTGGGCTGCCCACATCTGGTGCTGGCCGACTCCGGTGGTAACGATTGCATCGCCGCCGACAATCCGGTTGAGGCACTCGAGGACGAACTCCGCTTGTATCTTGTCCGAGCCGGCGTTGTAGGCCATCGGATGTCTGCGCTTCAGTTCTACTACATGTTCGACCCAAGGCGCGAAGCTCTTGCTGAATCCCTTTCCAGCCGCCAGTAACTCGCTGAGCCCGCGCTTGGCGCTGGCCACATGCGACCAGTCGACGCCCTTGACTTTGCCGATTTCGGAAGCGTCGATGTCGAGGTGGGCAACTCTGGCCTTGGGCGCGAATTCATCGACTTTGCCGGCTACGCGGTCGTCGAAGCGTGCGCCCACTGCGAAGAGAAAGTCGCAATCTTCAACCGCATAGTTTGCATATGCGGCGCCGTGCATTCCTAGCATGTGAAGAGCCAGATCGTCGCCGGTATCCATGGATCCTATGCCCATCAGCGTGGTTACTACCGGAATGCCAAAGCGGTGCGAAAACTCGCGCAACTCGTCACTGGCGCGGCTGTTGATAACGCCGCCGCCGGCGTAGATAAGTGGAGCCTCAGAGTTTTCCAGCAGTTCGAAGAAGCTTTGCGCGTGCCGGGCCGAGATCGTCGAACTCTCGAGTATCTCCCGGCGTTCGTCGTAGCCACGCAACCTCAGCCGACCCTCGCCTTTGAAGGGCGCTTCGTGAGTCTGTACGTCTTTGGGTAGGTCGATGACCACCGGGCCCGGCCTGCCGCTGCGGGCGATCTCGAATGCGGTGCGAACGGTCTCTTCTATTTGATTCTCATCGGTGAGCAGGAAGACGTGTTTCGCGCATGAGGCCATGATGTTGAAGATTGGCGCTTCCTGGAAGGCGTCGGTGCCTACCGCGGCGCGTGGGACCTGCCCGCAAATGACGACGATCGGTACCGAATCGGCCTGGCAGTCGCGCGTAGGGGTAACCGTGTTGGTTGCCCCGGGGCCGGAGGTCACCAAGGCGACGCCGACCTCGCCGGTAGAACGCGCGTAGCCGGCCGCCATGAAGGCGGCACCTTGTTCGTTCGCCGGGACTAGCAACTCTATTTTCTGATCGGGGTTAGCCTCGTTGTGCCGGAAAACAGCATCGTAGGTCGGCAGTATCGCTCCACCGCTGTACCCGAAAATGGTCTTCACCCCTTCATCGGCCACTACCTGTACCACCATCTCGGCGCCACTCATCACGCGGCCTCTCAGGGGGTGTTTGGGTTTGGCGGTCTCCCCGACTATGTCGAGGTGCGTGGCATGGGACGCTTTAGGGGCTGTCATCGGATCTTTCCTCTGTATCGGCTGTAGTTCCGCCGCTTCGCACTGGGGCGGCTACGGAATCCCCAATAATGGCCGATTTCCTATGAATTTCCTACCGCCTCATAAGCAGCTGCCGGGGCACGGGGACCGGGGACCGGGGCCTGTCTTATACATGAAACGTTTGCTACGAGCCCCGATGGGCCGCAATCTCGGCCCGTGCGCTTTCGCCCACTGCGCTGGCTCGCGGGCTCATGGCCCTCGACGTAGTCTCAGCAGGTGCGGGCCTCAGCGTAGCGCTCGGGCTCATCTGGTTGATCTGACGGGCGCTTGCGACTTCCGTGACGAGGTTTCATGAATAATGCCGGCTGGCGGCGAGACTACTTGCATGCGTAACATCAGTGGAAAGGACCGGAAGTATCTAAGGGGTTTGGCTCATGCGCTGAAGCCCCTGGTGTATGTCGGGCGCGCAGGCGTCAGCGGCCCGGTGGTCGAGTCTCTTGATGCGGCTCTGGACGACCACGAGTTGGTCAAGGTCAAGTTCCTCGACTTCAAAGAACAGCGCCGGGAACTGTCGGACGAGATCGCAGTCATGCTCGAGGCGGAACTCGCCGGTTTGATCGGCAACGTCGCGATTTTCTACCGTCCGCAAAAGGATCCGCAGCGCCGCCGTATCGCCATCCCCGATTGAAACAGGGGTGTCGAGGGGATGTCCCGGGGCGATTCGCATCCGGGATGCCCCCTGGATCCTATCCCGGGCGGAGCTGCCTACTTTCGGCAGTTCGAGCCGGCCGGTAGCGACGTGAGGCGCCGCAACGGACCGGCTCGGCCCGCTACTCAGCCGCTGTACTTGCGCAGTTCGAGCCGTCCGACCTGGTCAGTGTGGACTTCGTCGGGACCGTCGGCGAGGCGCAGTGTACGCAGTCCGGCGTAGGCTCGCGCCAGAAAGAAGTCCTGGCAAACACCGGCGCCTCCGTGAACTTGAATGGCACGGTCCACTACTTGTAGGGCCATGTTTGGGGCTACGACTTTGATCTGTGCGATTTCGGAACGAGCAGCCTTGTTGCCCACTGTGTCCATCATGTAAGCGGCTTTGAGGGTGAGTAGCCGGGCTTGCTCGATTTCCATGCGCGAGCGGGCGATGTGCGCTTTGATTACACCCATCTCCGCCATCGGGCGCCCGAAAGCTATGCGGTTCTTGGCCCGCTTGCACATGGCTTCGAGCGCTCTTTCGGCGACACCGATCGAGCGCATGCAGTGGTGAATGCGTCCAGGCCCCAAGCGCCCCTGCGCGATTTCAAAACCGCGGCCTTCACCTAGCAGCAGGTTGGAGGCCGGAACCCTGACGTCCTTGAACTCTACTTCTGCGTGGCCGTGAGGGGCTTCATCATAACCAAACACTGTTAGCATACGTTCGATTTTGACGCCCGGCGTGTCCATCGGCACCAGGATCATCGATTGCTGCCGGTACCTGTCGGCCTGCGGATCGGTCTTGCCCATGAAGATCGCGACTTTGCAGCGCGGGTCTCCGGCTCCCGAGGTCCACCACTTGCGCCCGTTGATCACATACTCATCGCCATCGCGCACTATATCGGATTGGATGTTAGTGGCGTCCGAGGATGCCACCGCTGGTTCGGTCATCGCGAAACACGAGCGAATTTCTCCGGCCAACAGCGGCTTCATCCACTGTTCTTGTTGCTCGGCGCTACCGTAGCGTGCCAGCACTTCCATGTTCCCGGTATCAGGAGCCGAGCAGTTGAAGCATTCGGGGCCAAATGGGGAGCGTCCCATGATCTCGCATAGCGGTGCGTACTCGAGGTTGCTCAGACCCGCTCCGTCCTTGCTCTCGGGCAGGAACAGATTCCAGAGGCCTTGATGCTTCGCTTTGTCCTTGAGTTCCTCGAGCAGAGGAAGCACCGCCCAACGTGTGGGGCCGGCGTCGAGTTGCTCAAACAGAGTCTGTTCGTTCGGGTAAACATTCTCCTCCATGAAAGATGCAACCCGGGCCGCAAGCTCTTTGACCTTGTCTGAATAGGCGAAATCCATCGTTATTATTCTCCTGAAAACAGTTGATTAAGTCATTGAATCTAATCTAATACATTAAAGTAATGCGAACAGCGCCTTGACAGCCATATCCGGCAAAGTTTTTCAGCCTCACCAAGCTAGGACAACCCGGGCCCGCTGTATCGGAGCCGTCGTCGCTGCCATAGCCGCCGCGAACTGTTACAACCCTGCCGGGGGTTCTTCCTAGTTGCCGCCCCCCGTTTTATTTTAAATTTAGCGTTTTTCGTTGAAGCGCGGCTTTTCTCGATGGATAGGGGCGTTCCAGACAGACTGCGAGGCGGATTGCGATGACTTCGTCGCCCGAAGCAAGGCGTATAGCGCTGGGTTTGCTCGCGTTGCGAGTCTCGGCCGGGATGTTACTCATCGCCGGGCAGGGCTGGTACAAGCTCTACGATTTCACCTCCCGCCATATGATTTCGCTGGACCGGTTGAGTAGCGCAGCCGAACTCAGGGTAAGTTTCGAGATAATCGCGGAATTCTTTTGCCCCTTGTTTGTGATCCTGGGGGTGGCTACCCGGTTGACCGCCATCCCGCCCTGGGTTTCCCTGGTCGGCGCGGCGGTACTCATGCACGGCAAGGTGCTTTCGGTCGAGCAGCAGCTTGCGCTGGCCTACGCGGTCCCTTTTTTCGTCTTGATGCTTACCGGTGCCGGCGACCACTCTTTCGATAAGCAGGTAATGGGCCACGTCCGTGGGGGTTGGTTCGGTTAACCGGCCGTCTTTTCGCCGAGTTCTCGGAGCTTTACTGAGGCTGGCTGCCGGCCTTGCATACGCCCGGGCTTCCGGCTCTCTGCAAGCACACCGCTACCGTTGGCTTCCGCGCGCTCACATGGGACAATTGTAGATCACCGTGCGCGTGAAGGTGCAGTGAGGGAAGCTGGAGGGATGAGCGACCGGGTTGTGTTTTCGTGGATAGCGGCGATCAGCGCCGCGCTAATGGGATTCTTGATTTGGGTGATTTACCTGAAGGAGAGTCCGGGCGCTTCGTCGCCGGCTTATGATGCGTTGCCGTTGCTGAATTCTGCGTTCAATACCGCCAGTGCACTGTGTGTCGTCGGTGGGTATCTCAGTATTCGCAGTGGCAGGCGTCAGGCCCACGTAGTGTTCATGTCTTCGGCCTTGGCGTTGTCGGCGGCTTTCTTGACCTCCTACCTGATTTATCATTCCGCGCGAGGCGACACGCCTTTCGAGGGTGCCGGGGCTATCCGGCCCATTTATTTTTCGGTTCTGGTCTCTCACGTGGCGGCTACCGTAGTTGCCTTGCCGTTGATACTGGCGACTGTTTTCTTCGCGTTGGCGCGGCGCTTCGAGCGCCACAAGAGCATTGCCCGCAAGACAGTGCCGCTGTGGCTCTACGTTTCGGTTACCGGCGTAACTGTTTTCGTGATGTTGAGGGCTTTCGGCTAGGAACTTGGGCGTGGCCGCCAAAAAAATTGAGGGCTTTCTTCGTTTGACCAGGACGGGCCTGTTCGTAGTGGCCGCGGTTGTGGGTTTTCTTCTTCAACCGGCTCATGCGGCGACGCTCACGGTTTCCACTTTGGACGACGGTGGGCCGGGTTCTTTGCGCCAAGCCATCGCGCAAAGCTCCAACGGCGACACCATCAAGTTTACGGTGGTCGGCACCATTACGCTGAGCAGCGGCCCGTTGACGATTTCCAAGAGCATACGCATCCAAGGCCCGGGTCCCGGCGCTTTGGTCATAAGTGGGGACTCGCGCTTCAGGGTGCTGGACCTACCGGTCAAGTCGCCGCAACCGACCGTGCGTATATCGGGTCTTACCATTACCGAGGGCCGCGGAACCGATCGCGCAGGCGGGATCTCTAACGCCAGCAAGCTTTTCGTCAGCGACTGCTCGATTCTACGCAACGGCGGAGATCTGGCCGGTGGCATCTACAACAGCGGTGAACTCTGGATAAACCGCAGTACCGTGGCGGGAAACCGCGGATCGTTGGCGGGTGGGATTTTCAATACCGGACGTTTGGAGATGGTCAACGTTACGGTCAGCAGCAACTGGGGGGAGTTGAACGGCGGCGGTTTGTACAACAGCGGAGATTTGCATGGCGGAGCCCACAACAAAGGCAAGCTCAGTGCGCTCAACTGCACTATCGCTTTCAACCGGGCCAGCGCGGAAGGCGGCGGGATATTCAATATTGCCGGGGAAGTCGAGATCGAGAACAGCATCGTTGTCGAGAACTCAGTGGGCGGCAATTGCGCGGGTGGGGTCATATCCAAGGGACACAACCTAGACGACGACGGAAGTTGCCGCTTTCGCGCCCCCGGAGATCTTTCGGGCGCAGTGGATGCCGGACTCGGCCGTCTGAAGGGAAACGGTGGTGCGACTTTTACCCACGGCTTACTTGCCGGTAGCCCGGCCATAGATGCGGGAAGTGACGCTAGTTGCCCGTCGGTGGATCAGCGCGGCCTCTCGAGGTCTTCGGATGGTAACGGCGACGGTAAGAAAAGTTGCGATATCGGAGCTTACGAGGCTCTGGTTGAGTGGTGCGGCAATGGCAAGCTCCAACCCGGCGAGGAATGCGATGACGGCAACAAGGTTGGCGGCGACGGCTGTGACGCGAATTGTCTCAGTGAGGTCTGCGGTAACGAAGAACTGCAAGCCGGTGAGGAGTGCGACGACGGCAATACTCTGGGCGGCGACGGCTGCGATGCGTACTGTCGTCTGGAAGCTTGTGGTAACGGAATCATTCAGGGCGGTGAAGAGTGCGACGACGGTAACCGTATGGGCGGGGACGGTTGTGACCGGGATTGCAAAGTCGAGGCCTGTGGCGACGGTATCGCCGGTGTAGGTGAAGAATGCGACGACGGTAACCGCTTAGGCGGAGACGGTTGCGATCCGAACTGCCTCATCGAGACTTGCGGAAACGGCGTCAAGCAGTTCGGCGAAGACTGTGACGACGGCAACCGTTCCTCAGGCGATGGTTGTGACAGCCGTTGCGTGGCGGAGTCCTGCGGGAACTCCGTGGTCCAATCCGGTGAGGAATGCGACGACGGCAACACCATCGGCGGAGACGGTTGTGACGCCTCTTGCCGCATCGAAACCTGTGGCAATGGCATCGTTCAGATGGGGGAGGAATGCGACGACGGTAACAGAATCGGCGGAGACGGGTGCGGTCCGGCCTGCCGGGCGGAGGTCTGCGGGAACGGTCTGCTGCAGCTCGGGGAGGAGTGTGACGACGGGAACGACGATGTCGGTGACGGCTGTGATCCGCAGTGTCGTATCGAAGAATGTGGGAACGGCGCGCTTCAGGCCGGTGAGCAGTGCGACGACGGGAACCGGGTTCAAGGCGACGGCTGTGACGAGCACTGCCGCACGGAAGCCTGCGGTAACGGAGTCGTTCAAGCCGGCGAAGAATGTGACGATGGGAATATCGATACCGGAGACGGCTGCGATTCATCCTGCCTTCGCGAGGCTTGCGGCAACGGGCGCCTCCAAGTCGGCGAAGAGTGCGATGACGGCAATTTGCAAAGCGGTGACGGTTGCGATGCCGATTGCGTGGTCGAGTTGTGCGGCAACGGTGTGGTGCAGGTCGGCGAGGAATGCGACGACGGCAATACCACCAGCGGCGACGGCTGTGACGCCAATTGCGTAACCGAGGCCTGCGGTAACGGGGTGGTAGAGGCGGAGGAGCAGTGCGACGACGGCAACAACAACAACGGTGACGGTTGCGACCAGGCATGTGTTGCCGAGTATTGCGGCAACTCCGTGATTCAGTTCGGTGAGCAGTGCGACGACGGCAATGACATCGACGGTGACGGTTGCACGGCAAAATGTGTTGTCGAGTATTGCGGCGATAGCGTTGTCAACAACGGGAACACGGAGAGTTGCGACGACGGGAATAAAGTCGACGGCGACGGCTGTACCGCCGATTGCCAGCGGGAGTATTGCGGCGATGGTGTCGTAAACAACCGTGGCCGTGAGCAATGCGACGACGGTAATACCGTGCAGGGCGACGGTTGCGGTCCTGATTGTGAGCGCGAGTATTGCGGTGACGGTCTCGTCAACAACTCAGGTGCCGAGCAGTGTGACGATGGCAATACGCTCGACGGCGACGGCTGCAACCGTGCTTGCCACGACGAGTATTGCGGCGACGGCGTGGTAAACGACTCCGGCCGTGAGCAGTGCGACGACGGCAACACCGACGACGGTGACGGTTGTACTTCTGCCTGCCTGCGTGAGTATTGCGGCGACGGGGTGGTGAACGACGGCGATGGGGAACAGTGCGACGACGGCAACCGGGTGTCGGGTGACGGTTGCGACGATGCTTGTGAGCGGGAGTACTGCGGCGATGGTGCTGTCAACAATTCCGGCACTGAGCAATGCGACGACGGCAATCGTGATGACGGCGATGGCTGCAGCGCGGCCTGCAAGGACGAATACTGCGGCGACGGTATGGTCAACGACGCGGGCCGTGAACAATGCGATGACGGTAACCGGGACAACGGCGACGGATGCACTGCTTCGTGCACGCGCGAGTATTGCGGTGACGGAACCGTAAACAACGCGGGAAAGGAACAGTGCGACGGCGGCAACCGGGTCAGCGGTGACGGCTGCACAGCCGATTGCGATAGGGAGTATTGCGGCGATGGTATCGTCAACGACGCCGGCAAAGAGCAGTGCGATGACGGCAATGGGGTTGATGGTGACGGCTGCACGGCAATTTGTACGCGCGAGTACTGTGGTGACGGCGTAGTAAACAACTCCGGGACCGAGCAGTGCGACGACGGCAATATCCTCGACGGCGACGGATGCAATTCCTCGTGCATGGGCGAACGTTGTGGCGACGGCGTAGTAAACAATTCCGGCGCTGAGCAGTGTGACGACGGTAACGTCTCGGGTGGCGACGGCTGCGATGCGAACTGCAAAATCGAGTACTGCGGCGACGGAATCGTAAACAATGCGGGTGTCGAACGCTGTGATGACGGCAATACGGTGGGTGGTGACGGCTGTAGCGCTGATTGTCTCGATGAGTACTGCGGCGATGGGGTGGTTAACGATGCCGGGGCGGAATCGTGTGACGATGGGAACAACGATTCTGGCGATGGCTGCAACGAGAACTGCGAACGCTAGTATTGCGGCGACGGTATCGTGAACAACTCGGGTGTTGAGCAGTGTGACGACGGCAATTCGGTGGCGGGGGATGGCTGCAACGAGAACTGTGAACGCGAGTATTGCGGCGACGGTATCGTGAACAATGCAGGCTCTGAGCAGTGTGACGACGGCAATTCGGCTGCGGGGGACGGCTGCAACGAGAACTGCGAACGCGAGTATTGCGGCGACGGTATCGTGAATAACGCAGGCTCTGAGCAGTGTGACGACGGCAACGACCGTGAAGGTGATGGCTGTCGCGCCGACTGCGTGCGCGAGTACTGTGGCGATGGAATATTGAACAATGGCGCTTCCGAGCAGTGCGATGACGGCAATGGCCGTGACGGCGACGGCTGCGATGGGGATTGTGCTCTGGAGTACTGCGGCGATGGCTTAGTCAACAACGGTGGGCATGAGCAGTGCGACGACGGCAATGCTCGAAGTGGCGATGGATGCAGCGAAGACTGCGAACGGGAATACTGCGGCGACGGGGTGTTGAACAACGCGGGCTCCGAGCAGTGCGATGACGGCGGTATAGTGGCCGGTGACGGATGTGACGCCGCTTGCCGCCGCGAATACTGCGGCGATGGTGTGGGCAACAACGCCGGTGTCGAGCAATGCGACGATGGCAATCGTCAAGGCGGAGACGGCTGCGACAGTGAGTGCTCTCGGGAATACTGCGGCGACGGAGTCGTAAACAACGCAGGCTCCGAGCAGTGTGACGACGGCAATGACGCTTCCGGCGACGGCTGTAGTCCCACTTGTGTGCGTGAGTACTGCGGCGACGGAATCGTAAACAATGCCGGCACTGAGCAATGCGACGACGGCAACCGCCAGGGTGGCGATGGCTGTGACAGCGATTGTGTCCGCGAGTACTGCGGGGACCGAGTGGTAAACAACGGGGGCGCCGAGCAGTGCGACGACGGGAACAATTCCGGTGGTGACGGCTGCGACGCCAACTGCCGCCGCGAATACTGCGGCGACGGATCGGTAAATAACGCGGGGTCCGAGGAGTGTGACGACGGCAATAGCGTCGCCGGTGACGGCTGTGATCCGGGTTGCCGGATAGAGACCGCAGCTGGAAAGGCAGCGGGTGCCGTGTGCGGCAATTCGATCTTGGAAGGCCCGGAGCAATGCGATGATGGCAACCGCGTTTCGGGCGACGGCTGTACTGCGGATTGCCGCAACGAATACTGCGGCGACGGAGCGGTAAACAACGCGGGCGCCGAGCAGTGCGATGACTCCAACTTGTCGGCTGGTGACGGCTGCGATGCGTCGTGCCGGATCGAATATTGCGGCGATGCCGTGGTTAACAACTCCGGTGCGGAGCAGTGCGACGACGGCAATACAGTCTCCGGCGATGGCTGTAGCGAAACCTGTGTGCGTGAGTACTGTGGCGACGGCGTGGTAAATAACGGGGGCGTCGAACAGTGCGATGATGGGAATCGAAGCCCCGGCGACGGCTGTAGCGAAACCTGCGTGCGTGAGTACTGCGGTGACGGTGTCGTCAACAATGCGGGAACCGAACAGTGCGATGACGCGAATCTGCTCGCGGGTGACGGTTGCAACGAAGATTGCGTGCGTGAGTACTGCGGCGACGGTGTAGTCAACAACGCGGGAAAAGAGCAATGCGATGATGGCAATCCGGTTCCCGGCGACGGCTGTGACTCACGTTGCATGCGGGAGAGCTGTGGCGACGGATTGGTGAACAACGCCGGACGCGAGGAGTGCGACGATGCCAATCTGGCTTCGGGCGATGGCTGCGACGAAAACTGTGCGCGTGAATATTGTGGCGACGGTGTAGTAAACAACGCCGGTGCGGAACAGTGCGACGATGGAAACCGTATTGCCGGCGACGGTTGTAACAGTGATTGCGTGCGTGAGTACTGTGGCGACGGCAGTGTAAATAACTCAGGTTCGGAACTGTGTGATGATGGCAACACCCGTGCCGGTGACGGTTGCGACGAGTCGTGCCGGCCGGAAGCCGGAGAAGTGACGGCGTCGGTGAACCGGGAAGTCGCTGCTGCTTCCGAAACGGCCGGCTCTCGCGATGAACACCCGCTGCGCGAGGCCCAGGTCTCGCCGCGGCTTCCAACCATGTCGCAAGACGCTGATTCTTCGCAAGGCCGGGGCCGTCCAGGAGTTGTGGACGACGGGCTCGAGGGCCGTGGGGAAAGCGCTGTCGAAGGCGAAAGAACGGATTTCGAACGCGTGGATGGGAGCAAGGAGTCAGCCCCCGCGTCTGGAGATGAATCTACGGTTAGCGC
The DNA here is from genome assembly GCA_024276575.1 of Candidatus Binatota bacterium. Classification (GTDB taxonomy): domain Bacteria; phylum Desulfobacterota; class Binatia; order UBA1149; family CAITLU01; genus JAJRWY01. Next base: position 2,388 of record JAJRWY010000130.1, on the reverse strand, counting down.
GGCCGCAGTTGCGCCTGTACCGGCCGATAAGACCCGAGTTCCCGGTGGGGCGACTCGTGTGCCTATACCGGCGCCACTTGCGGGCTCCCGTTGCGGTAATTCCGTCGTGGAAGCCGGCGAGAGTTGTGATGATGGCAATCGTAATGACGGTGACGGCTGTGACGGCGAGTGCGTTGTCGAGCGTTGTGGCAACGGGAAGCTACAGGAAGGCGAACAATGCGACGACGGTAACAGCTTCGACCGTGATTGTTGTGACAGCGCTTGCCGGCTGTCGCTCGAGGAATCCGTATGGCGGTGGGGTGCCATGGCGGGTGGTTTCGGCGGGGCAGTGGGACGTGCCGGATCGGTCGTCAACGCGATTTCGGCCTACGGTGATTCGGTGTACGCGGGCGGCGATTTCTCTGTCTCGGGTGAGGTAGCGTTGAACGGGGTGGCGGTTTATCGCGACGGGGCTTGGCGCGCGCTCGGCGAGGGAGTCAAAGGGAGAGTTCTGGCTTTGACGGCGGTGTCGCGTGATGAACTTCTCGTTGGCGGAGAGTTCACCGCAGCCGGGCGGCGTGACGCTAGTAATCTGGCGCTGTGGAACGGTCGCAGTTGGTCTCGATTGGGCGGCGGCACCGACGATGCGGTTCGCGCCGTTGTGGTCAAGGACGGCCTTGTCTATGCGGCGGGAGACTTCAAGAAAGCAGGTGGGCAGCCCGCTTCTCATATTGCGGTGTGGGATGGTGAGAAGTGGTCGGCCCTTGGAGAGGGCCTCAACGGTAGGGTTTGGGCTCTGGCCGTCTACGGAGACCGGATAGTCGCGGGTGGCGAATTCTCCACCGCAGGCTCGGTTAGAGCCCGAGGGGTAGCTTTTTGGGACGGCCGGGAATGGACTGCCCCACGCGGAGGCGTCAGCGGGTCGGTGCGTTCGTTGGCACCGAGTGACACGGGCATTTACGTCGGCGGCGATTTTCTTACCACTGCTGAAGCTATGGTGGTCAATAACATTGCTCTATGGGACGGCCACTCGTGGAAGAGGCTCGGCGGTGGGACCGGAGGGCGGGTAACTGCCATGGCGATGCTCGGCGGCCGTTTGTATGTGGGTGGCGATTTCTCTTTCGTAGCAAGTAGTAAGGCTGCCGGCCGTACAGCGCTGTGGGACGGCCGACGGTGGTCGGCGCTGGGAACGGGGCTGAAGAACGCGATCGCAGCCGTCGAGGCTTCAACTGCGGATGCGCCCACCGTGTATTTTGGTGGCCGCTTCATGTCGGCGGGCGGGCGTGAGAGCCAGCGGATCGCACGTTGGTACGCTGTAGATTGCTCCGAGGAACAGGCTGCGCGCTGACCTCGAGCCCGGATGTACCCTCGGCTTAGTATGGGTCTGCAGCGGGACGGCGGCGGGTAACGGTGGTGTTTCTGCCCGGGCTTGGCCGGCTCGTAGCAGAGCTTTCATTAATAATTCAGGTTGGCGGAAGCTCGTGCAGAGGTTTCATGAATTATGCCGGTTAGTGTAGAAGGGGCCTGAATATCGTTGCGACAGCGAGTGCGGGGTGCTCCTCGTTGTGAAGCGGATAAAAGGATCGGTGGTGGGTAAACACGAACAGAAACGGGCTGAGAAGCGTGAGCAATTGCTCAGCGCAGGGGTCGATGCGTTCACGGAAACAGGCTATGACGAGGCTACCGTCAGCGACATAGTTCGCCGTGCGGGGATGACGCCGAGCACCTTCTACAACTACTTTCGGGACAAGGATGCCCTGCTCGATGAATTGCTGGCGGGCGCGGCGGAGGAGTTGCAGGCAGGTTTGGCCTCAGTGCGCGATCAGTCGGAGACCCCGGAATCGTTCATTCGCACTGCCTATAGTGCGTTATTTTCGGCTTTGGTCGCCGACGACGCCTTTGCACGGCTTATACGGCGCAATCTTGCCCACCTACGCTCCATTCTCGACCATCGGGCCATGCGGCCGGTATTCGAGTCCCTTAAATCACATATCGAGTATATTTCAGCGGCTAGCGGCAGTGGGGCGTTCGATAGCGAGTATGCTGCCGGTGTGTTTGCCGCGGCTGCTCTCGAAATCGCCATCTTGATGCTTTCACACGAATCGCCCGACGTAGATGCTGCGACCGAGTTCGTGACGGCGATGCTCGGAGGCGGACTCGAAAGGCTGTCTCGCGGAGATCGCTAGGCCCGTCATAAAGGGAGCGGGCAGGGTGGCTGCTGACAGCCCATGCCATCGATTGCCAATCGAGATTGCGTCGGACGGTTTCTACTAGCCTTGATCGGACAATAATTCACGAGCGAAAACGCGCTGGAGTGCGTCAGCCGTGGCCGAGCGGAGCGTTCGCCGAGCGGAGCGTACCCAACCGTACGTGAGCATCGGCGGGCGCGAGTACGGCCGCGGATGGCGT
>JAJRWY010000129.1 GCA_024276575.1 Candidatus Binatota bacterium | reverse complement strand
GCCGAGTGAGATCGAAGGGCGCTCGAGTAACGCCGAACGGATGCTACGCCAGGGTGAACGCAGCTCGAGCGAGGCCAAGCAGATGCCGGGCGAGGAGCTTCGGACGAAACTCCTTTCGCTGGCCGGCAAAGCCGCGTTGGCAGGCCTCAGCGGCGTCTTATACCGGAACTCCGACGGCTTGGACAGTTTATCCGTCGCTACGGTCGAAGAACTCTAGAAGGTCGAGACTCTACCGGAACTGTAGATCTCGTGACGAACTTTCATCACTAACGTAGGTTAACCGGGATTACTCTACTGAACAGTTCTGCTGAGACCGCCAATTGCACCTCATCTCGGAGCGTGCTCACCCTTCGACCCTCGACGTACCGTAAAGAACGCTCGCGGGTCTCATCGCTGCGCTCGCCCCGAGCTTGGCGCATGCTTGGCGCATGCTTGGCGCACATCCCACGGGCACGCACTAATCATACAAGTAGACAGATGAAGCACGTGTACCGATCGCAAGCCCTGTGCCTCCTGCTCTTACTTGCGCTTACCGCTCTCCTGCGGCCACCGCTGGCTTCCGCTGCACCGATTACGAGCAACACAGCGCTTCCGGTCCACGAGGGCGAGCTGATCGTTCGCTTGCAAGGCAAGTTGATGCGCTCCACGGATGATTCGAGCGGTGCCGGCCGTGAGCTTAGTGTCTGGGCTGCGCCTACAGTCTTGGTCTACGGGGCCGGCGACAAGCTCGCTATATTCTCCATCCTTCCCTACCTCGACAAGCGATTGGAACTTGATAGTCCGGCCGGCCGACGGAGCCGGCGCGTGTCGGGTCTCGGCGATATTCGTTTGATTGCCCGCTACACTGCGGGGCAGTGGGACCGGCCGCAGGAAACCTTGCGGCTTGCCCCTTTCCTGGGCCTGGAGGCCCCCAGTGGCGACGACGATGCCACAGACTTGCTCGGCCGGCTCCCCCAAGCGTTACAGCTCGGTTCAGGCTCGTGGGATCTGATTTTCGGGACGGTGTTCACCTGGCAGCGGCTTGCGTGGGAGTTCGATGCTTCCGCGTCCTACAAGCTCAACACCGAAGCGAACGGCTTTGACTTCGGTGATGTGGCGGGGCTGGATCTGTCCTTTCAGTACCGGCTTTCGCCGTTCGAACTTGCACGCGGTGTACCATCGTTTCTCTACGCGGTGGCCGAAAGCAATCTCACTTAGCAGGGCAGAAACGAGGTGCAAGGCTCGAACGATGAAAATTCCGGCGGTGTCATCTGGTTTCTAGCGCCGGGACTACAGTTCGTCACTAAACGCTTCATCTTGGAAGCAGCGCTACAACTTCCGGTAGTTCAAGATCTGAACGGCGTGGCACTCGAGAACGACTTCACGCTGACGGCCGGCCTGCGCGCAAACTTCTGATCGTAAAAGAACCCGCAAGTTGCGCCCGTGAAAATCTCGCGGCCGGGCACATGGCTATCGCCCCCGAGCACGTGGTTATCGTCCAGCGAGCTTTTCCCCGCCACTGCGTATCAGGCCTTTGCTTCGCCGAGGTTACGGGAGAATGGAAATTGGGGACGGAAAATAAGTACCCGTCCCCAATTTCCGTCCCGATTTCTCGCCTCAGGGCAGTGGTGGGCAAGAAGCCTCGTCCACGCGGCTGCTCGATACGTCGAAGCCCTGGCTCTGCCAGTCGCTGAAGCTCATCGGTGTCGAACTCGTTGAACCGATGCGGCAGGTTACAGGCTGGTTGACGCAATAGAGGTTTGAATCTATCTCCAATCCCTGAGCCTGCGACAAGGTCTGGGCCTGAGCGTTCCACAAACGAGCGCTGTTCCCTCCCCCTATTCCGGAAGCGCTTTGACGAATCGCAATGGCGATGTTGTCGTGAAAGCTCACGTTCTCCGGGTAGTCGGTGTAGCTGCACTCGTTAGCGCGGTTACACAGGCCAGTCAGCGGATCTTTGCAGTTCGGGCTTCCGCAGCAAGGCTGGTCCTTGATGCTCTGTGTGAGCGAAACGGAAAAAGCATCGTCGGAATCCGTGACCACGTTGTATGCGGCTTCGCAGTCATAGCAGGCCGAGGCGCCGAGCACGCCTTGTGGCGCGGACTGTGAAGGGTTGCCGAGACTGACCGCGTCGAAGCTGTTGCCGATCGCGTAGATCTGCCGTGCGATCGGCTGCGCTACCCATTGCCCGCCGACACAGTCGCAGCAATCGCCGTTACTGTCGCAATCGAGTGTTCCGCCTTCGCAGAGCAGGCCGCCGATGTCCGCCCAGTTTGCCCAGCAGCAGCCTCCGAGCTGTAAGGCGCGGCTGTGCATGTCGAGGTCGTGGAAGTAGTTGGAGAGGATGTGAATGTTCTCCGAACCCGCTTTGGTCCACATCACTTCGCTGGGGGTGGGGCCCGAGACAGTGTCGTTATGGTGGAACTCGTTTCGCACGAACCAGGCGTGGCTCGTGTGCCATACGTCGATGGCTTCGTTCAAGAAGGCGGTGAACTCATTATCCAGATACAAGGCCAGGCGCGAAACCGTAGCCTTGATGCCGTCTTCACCGCCGCCGTTTACGATATTACCTTCGAACACCAGGTGGTCGCTACCTTTCTTGACCTCGATGCAGACCATGTTGCAGCCGTCTATAGTCAGCCCTTTCCAGTACTGGTAGGCGCTGCCGATGCGCAACACCGGAGTCTTGTCGCCCGGCGATTGGTAGTCGGTCCAGCCGCCGTTCAGCACCGCGACTTGGTTTTGCCAAGTGCCGATCCTGACCGGCTCACTCGGAGTCCCTACGGCGGCCAGAACTGCGGTGGTCTGGCCGAGCTGGTAAGTTCCAGCGCCGAACTCCACCGCGTCGCCGGCTTTCAAAGACGCGCTTGCCAGGCGCGTGTGGGTTCTCCAGGGCCCGCTGTTGCCCCCGGCCGAACAGTCGGGGGCTAGGCCGCTCCTATTATCGTCCGCACAGGGTTCGGCCGGGATTACATAGTAGGTGTCGCCGGTGGTGGCGAGCGATCTGATGTTCTCGAACACCATGGGATAGCCGGGGCAACTGGAGTTGGCCACAGCGTCATCGAAGAGGTCGCAATCGGAAGGCAAATCCGCAAAGTCGGCAAGCATACGGCAGGCCTGGCAATACAGGCGCGTGCGCAGGCAGGTAGACAGGCCTCCGCTCGAGCAGGAGCCGGGAAGTGTCGATGATATATTCAGACCCGCGCAGGCCGAGCTTCCTTCGGCGGCCAGTTTGCCGAGCGCCTTGGCGGTTTTACTGCCAGTGGATTTTACCGTGTCGATGCAAGCGTCCAGTTGAGTCCGGGAACTAATGCTGCCGTCTTTGAGCCCCAGCTTCGCGCACTTGTTGTAGTCCTTCCAAGATGCATCGATTACTTTCGCTGCTCTTTTGAACAGGGCGCTTTGACAGCCGGCTTCCGGTCCGGACTCGCGCACCGCGGCATCGATGCCACCGCCGATCAACTCCCGTATGAGGCCTATCTCCACGCTGAGCGCCATCGAATTGACCGCTGGAGCGCCGGTATAGCCGAAGCCGGGCCGCCGGCTGCACCGCCGCGCTTGCTGATCCTCGGTTTTCTGTTGAGCCTTGGCTACCTTACCTCGCGGATCTTGCCCCATACAGGCTTGCACGCCCTCTCCGGCCGGATACAGGCCGCGCCCGGCGTCTTTCAAGCAGCTACGGATCACTTTCGATGGGGCTTTAGACACCTTGGCGCCGGCTTTGCCGAGAGCCGCCAGGCAGCTTCGCTGCTTGCTGCTTTGCAGGCCGGGCCCGGCTACGGCCGCAGCCGGGATCATCAGGCCGGCTACGATCAGCAAGCGCAGCAGCCGTAGTCTTGACATCGTGGCGTACTTGACCCCCATAGCTCTATGGTAAGGTACTAAGGCGAGTGCTGGAACCGGGAAAAGTAGATAGTGGTGGGGAATTCAGCACGGCGGGGGGAGAGGTATGTTTTTCGTAGCGCGGCCGGGAGGGCAAGTAGCGTTTTCCACATGTGCTCTTCGCAGAGCTTCGGGGGGCTCCGGCAGTCCGGGCTACGGATACCATTGACATGAGAGCGAGCGGTACCGCATAGTGCGGAGCACGATCTATTTCTCGCACTCAATCTACTCCCCATGAACAGAGGCGCTTCATGAATATTGCCGGACCGACAGTGTTTTTCTCGGCCGTGTTGCTCGGCCTTGCAACGATCCCGGCCGTAACGCCGGGCCGGGTTCTTGCCCAGTGCACGGCGGTCGCCGGGGGAAATCTCAAGATCAAACCCGCAACCGGAAATCCGCGTAGCAGGTTTGACTGGAAGGCCAAGGACAAGTCGGTGGAGTTTCTAATTGCCGACCCCACGACGGGCACGACGACCATCGAACTGTCGGCCGCCGGCAACGTGATCGCCAGTCTCGTTTACGATCAAGCCTCGGCGCTTGCTTGGCGGAGTTCCGGTAATCCGGTCAGGCTATGGAAGTACAAGGACAGGGACGATCCTTCTCCGGTTGATGGAATCGAAAAGATAAAGAGCAAAGCTAATCTGTTCAAGGTCAAGGGCAAGCAAGGGATTATCGATCTCATTATCGCTCCGCTTGCGCTGCCGCTGTACATGCGGGTTACCGATAGCTTGGGACACTGTTTCCTCTCACAGTTCAGTGTGTGCACGAGTAACGACGATCGACTGATCAAGTGCAAGGCCGATGAGCAGGTATGCCAGGGTAAGCCGGGATTTCCTGCACCCGGAGGTACGGAACGCAGCCTCACCCTTGATCCGGCGGCAGCCGTTGCTTACCCGGATCCGAATCCTCTGCGCGGTTTTTGCTTCAGCCAACAGGATCTCGTGGTTGGCGATCGCTTCGACATTGTCGATCGAACCTTTGGTTCCCCGGCTGAACTATCTAGCCCCCGTTATGTGCGTGTCGAGCTTCGCCACCATCACTGGCCTTTTGCCAAGTTCAACGACGATCCCGTCACCGGAACTTGTGAATGGCTCGGCGTCGAACAAGGACAGGAAAATGTTCCCGAACTCGACGTGATAGTTGCGGCACTTGCGGCCAGAGGCGACAGGATAATGCTGCGTATGTCGGGCACACCCGCTTTCCTGTCGGTCGATTGCGATCCGTTGGCCTGTGCCAGCAGCATGCGTCCCGGACAACAAGGCTGTAGCTGCAGCAACGCGGGAGCCGGCGATCCCACCGGCTATTCGCTGTTCCCCCCCTCTGCGTACAACCAGGCGTTTCGCAATCATTGGGCCTGCGTGATCAAGCACTACGCCGCTCTCGGCGTGCGCGATTTCGAGATCTGGAACGAACCCGACCTGGACGGCTCGTTCAGGCCCGATCCGGCCAACCCGGCATCGGCTCAGGACCAGTTCCTGGAGATGTTCGAACAGATTCGTGTGACCCTGGAGAACACGATCGCCGCCGACCCTTTTCTCAGTTCGATTGCCGCTGAAATTCAGATCGGCGGCCCTGCGGCGGCGGGATGGAACGGTAACATGGAGGGCATACCCGGCGGGGCGCCGATCATTCCGATTCTTCTCAACTACGTCGACGCCAACGGCGGTGAACTCGATTTCGTTTCCTACCATATGTATGTCGATGATCCAGGGGAGCCTTTTTCTCGCGGCGATGTCGGTCGCGTACGTAGTTGGATTCCGGCCGGATGGACCGGCACGCGAATCGATATCAACGAATGGCAAACCAAGCTCGGCGTGCACGATTGCCAGATCGGCAGCGACGATGTTTCTGCTCCGGTCGGCGGACTGGACAACAGTGTCAACTGCGACCATCGCGGCGCGGGTTATGCCGGCTATACCATGTCGGGACTCATCGCTGCGGGTAGTGACGTAACGCAGAAGGTCTTCGAGTTGTTCGAGCGTCCTGATTGGGCGCCCGACGACTTTTATCAAACCGCCGTGGGTATCGTCACCACTCACGGTTTACCCAAGCCCGAAGCCGGCGTGTTTTGGGCCGCTGCGCAGATGCAAGGGCAGTTGCTCGGCAGTGATATGGAGCTGGATACTGATCGCAGCTTCGGCTGGATCGCAGCTCTCGACGATTCGGGAACGGTGCACGTCTTGCTCAGCCAGTTCGAATCGGACGGAGATATGCACTTCGCGCGTACCTTCCGGCTTGGCGGCCACGAGGACGCCGACCTGATCGTCGGTTGCCAGTGCACGGGCGCCGGAAGCCTGCCGGCACAAAAGCAATGCACGGCGCTCAAGCTTGCCGCAGTCGAGAGTGCGCCGGACCGTAGCGCCGAACTCTCGTTGCAGTGCCCTGCCTTTACGCCCGCTCAGCACAACTCCGTGATTGACGGGTTTACCGCCAAAGATCTCAGGGAGGCTACTATCGCGGCCGGCCAAGCGCTCACAGTGGGTTTGGAGATTCCCGGTATCCCTTGTGGCAACTACCAAGTGGACGAGTTCGTGTTCGGTCCGGGAACGACCTCTACCGAGCAGTTTCGCGCCAAGCAGGCGCCCCCGGCGCAGTTCGGTGATATCGCCGCCATGTACAGCGATCAGCAATGGCTGGATTTCCAGAACGAGCTGTGGAGCTTCACCAAAACGCCGACACGCAGCTACCAAGTATTGGCAGGACAGCCGCTCGACGTGGTCACGGTGCCTCAATACGGAGCGGTCTACTTGCGGATCAAATAGGGGCCGGAGGCGACGGCGGCGTCTGAACCGAGTCTGAACACTTTATCCGCGGAGCTTTCCTATCGGGTGAATTGTTCCGGGATTCGCCGGCAGCGGCTAACCCGCATTACTCTACTGAAGCCTCGTCGCGAGAGTCGCAAGCGCCCGTGAGATCGGCCCAAGCGCAGCGATGAGGCCCGCAGGCGTACTAACAGTACGTCGAGGGCCGAAAAGCGAGCACGGGCCGAGATTGCGGGCGATTGAGGCTCGTAGCAGAGGTTT
>JAJRWY010000128.1 GCA_024276575.1 Candidatus Binatota bacterium | reverse complement strand
TAAACGATTCGAAGCCGCGCCAGGTGCAGCGAGTCATCCCGAAGCATCGCTTGAGAAACGAGATCATACCTTCAATGCCGGCACGGAAATCGCGTAGACGTTTATAGACCCACGTACTCTTGGCCATCTTGGTGATCGCCAGTCCTCGCTTCTTGGCAAAGGCTACGTCGCTTACTCCCAGCTCCTTGATCGATTTCAGGTTCGCCTTGGAGGCAACGTATCCTCCTCGGTCAAGGCCTCGGGGGACACCCAAAAGGCGGCCAATTGCAGGCCGAAACAAGGTCATCATGCGGTAAACGTATCGTCAACCAAAATCACACAACCATTGATATGAACATCGCTATGAATCGATCAGGGCAATGTGTACTGCGGCCGATGGTTGATGCCGGAGCCGGCCGTAGATGTCTGCGTGTCCCCGGGTAAGAGTTCGAAGAGGCGCAGCGGCCATGATGCTGCTCGATTTTTAGTCGAGTATTCGTTGCCGGTGCGGTGTAACGGATCCGAGGATGTTGTGGGTTGTAACGGTTGCCTTGCTAGGTGTGCCAGCATTGTCACATTCCCGGGGTATGTGACAAAATAATAGTTCAGGGAGGGGGAAACATGATTCTCAGAGTGGTCGAGTCGCTTCTTGCGCTATCGCTCGCAATCGTCATGGTCGGTATCGTGTCTGTCGGAGAAGTGGCATCGCGAATTTCGAGCAGTGTTCTTGCGAGCGGCGCCCCTTTCATCGGCGATGGCCACGACGGCAGTCGCAATGTAGTTTCCCCAACGACAACTACTACTCAGCTTCTGCCCAGTTGTGGAAACGGGATCATTGATGGGGTTGACGAGTGTGACGATGGCAACTTGGCTCCAGGCGACGGTTGCGATGAACGCTGTCGTGTCGAGCAATGCTGGAGCTGTGATGCCAATGAACCGACCGCATGCATGAGCGTCGGCGAGACCAGCTGTAATGACGGAGATGTATGCACTGAGCATGACGTTTGTGTAGATGGAAACTGTCAAGGCGCACAGCGAGATGCGACAGCGGATAAGGTTTACTGGAGCGACTATCCGAATGTCGGTAGCCTCTGCCCGCAACCGATCATTCGCAGCGGTGTAGATGGTTGTAATGCAGGACCGATCATCCGTGACATTCTATGGCCCTGGAGTTTAGCCGTCGAGTCGAACTCCGGCAAACTTTACTGGGGAGCTTGGGGAACTGTAGCGGCGTCAGGCTGTTCTGGTTCTCCAGCGACGACTACGACGACAACTTTTACGTCTACCGGGGCTGCGGTACGGCGGAGCGATCTTGATGGGAGCAACGTCGAGGACGTTGTCATTCTGAGAGACATTGGGCTTCTAGACGATGACGCAATATTCTCGTTGGTTCTCGACTCCGTCCACTCTCGAGTCTATTGGAGCGTGTGGGGTGGTGACGTGTGGCGCGCGGCGTTCGATGGATCGTTTCCGGAAAAGATCGCGAGCACTGGATACGCGGTTGCGGATCTTGCTATTGACGCTACGGGCGGCAAGATCTACTGGGCGGCCACGCAGGTGCTCAGTCCAAACGAGATCGGCCGCGCCAATCTTGACGGCACTCAAATGGAAACCCTAACCTACGAGGAGTCTTCGACCGGGGCTTTCACCGGCATCGCGGTGGACGGTATTGGGGGGCACATATTCTGGGCGCGTGAGCACAGTGCCGACCCGCCGTTTCCGAACGGCATCTGGAGGGCCGCTCTTGACGGAAGCGCAAAGACGCTGATGGTCGCTACGGAGGGCTATGCAAGCTCTCCCGAGTTCGATGCGAGCGAAACGAAGCTCTATTGGACCGAGCAAAGAGCAGGCAGATACGTGTTGGCTCGCGCGAATACGGATGGCAGTGGATATGAGACGGTCTTCGAATTAGTACAACCGGCGAGGCCTCGTACGGTAGCACCGGCTGATGGGGCTTCTACCGAATCTGTGTATGGACTCTTCTCGGCGAGATTGCCCTCGCGCGCAGCGAATGGTGGCGAAGACAGTTCCTGGCCCCCCGGTTTCGTTACGGCTCGGTCCTGTGGAAACGGGCGTTTAGACCCTGACGAGTTTTGTGACGACGGAAACCGGACAGACGGAGATGGTTGTGATTCGAACTGCACGCCAACAGCCTGCGGCAACGGGATCGTAACAGCCGGTGAAGAATGCGATGATGGAAACCTGAATGCCGGCGACAAATGCTCCCCCAACTGTCGGCGGGAACCCGTCTGTACATCGACTCCGGAACCCTCTTGCCGGACAGTTTCAGGAGGACGAACGCGATTGAAGATTAGAAGCTCATCAGATTCGCGCAAGAACCTTTTAAAGTGGAAATGGCTACGGGGAGACAAGACCACGTTCGCTAGCTTTGGCGATCCTTTCTCTGTTCTGACTGACTACCAGCTATGCCTGTACGACAATTCAGCAGTTTCGCAGCCGCTGTTCGAAGCATTTCTCGCGACGGGGGATTGCCGGGGGGTTCCTTGCTGGAAGCAGCAGGGTTCACGTAGATTCGTTTATCGCAACAAACCAGGGGACCCGGATGGAATCGTGGCGGCGAAACTTCGTGCTGGGGAATCGGGGAGTCCGTCACTCCACATGACCGGAAGGGGAAGCAATCTGAGTGTTCCGGCTCTGCCTTTGGATTTGGCGGTAATCGCGCAGTTCATCATGGATAACGGTTCGTCCCGAGAATGCTGGCAGGCGACTTATCTCAGTTCCCGGCGAAACGGCCCTGAGCGTTTCAGTGCGAAGGCACCTTGACCGGTACGGACCCGCATTTGTTGAGAATCGCATGGGTTGAGAAACAACCGGATTGCCGTCGGCGGGTTGCGCTACGGAGTGTTGCGAAGCCAGGAGACGATCCATACAGGTCGGAGCCATAGCTCTTGCCCTTTCCGATGACGAGTCAGTAGAATCGTCGGTCATGGAATTGAAACCAATGGTCGACACGTTGATGTTCGAGACAGACAGAACGGATCTAATGGGAAATATTGCAGTACTGCACTTACACCGAAAGAATAAGGTGATTGGAGCGCGATGGATAGTACGCATGAGCACTGTACGCTTTCCCAAATAGTTGGTTCGCGTAGAGGTTTCCCATCTTGTGGGCGATATAATCTCGTCGAGACAAGACGAGAACGAGACTGCCGCAGTATTGGCTCACGCCGATCAACTAGTCGTGGGATGAGCGATGAAGAGTTTCGCGTGCACGCCTTGAAGGGCCGGAGGCCGAAATGATCGATGTTGCGTATGAGCTGATCTCGAACCTGAACCTGGAAGTGGTTGAGGCTCTCGAACTCCCCCGGCGGCCGGAGAGGCGCCGGGAGCTTCCGGCGGAGCTGTGTCGAGGCCCGTTGGAAAGTTCGTTAGGTCAATGGGCGCCCGATGGCGAACTATGGTTTCATCAGTCGGTAGCGCTTGAGAGGCTATTTCGAGGTGAGAACGTTGTAGTCAGTACTGGCACTGCGTCTGGCAAATCTTTGATTTTTCAGCTTTATGCATTTGACCGAATTCTTGGGGATCCTCGGACGAAGGTGCTTGTCTTCTACCCGCTGAAGGCCCTTGCATCTGATCAATGTGCGAGTTGGAAGCGACTCGCCAGCAGCCTCGGACTTGATGAGACTTGCGTCGCCAAGATCGACGGAGATGTGCCAACACCCGATCGCGTTAACCTAATAGATACCGCGAGCATTGTGTTGATGACACCCGATGTCTGTCAGGCATGGTTGATGAGAAACGTGGGAACTGCGCCAGTCCGCCGATTCTTTGATCACCTTTCATTGCTTGTGCTTGACGAAGCCCATGTCTACGAATCGGTGTTCGGAAGTAACGTGGCGTTTCTTTTGCGTCGCATGATTGGCGCGAAGCGGAGGGCAACGCAGAGTGCGTCGGGAAAACTCTTCCAGATTATCGCTGCTACGGCGACGATCAGGGATCCGGCCGAACATTTGTCAAAACTTAGCGGCGTTCGTTTTTCCGTTGTCGATGAAGTGGACAATGGAGCTCCGTTTCACGAGCGGAGAATATTTCATGTCACCGGTCCCGAGTATGGTGCAGGTGCTGAAGCCGCGGTTGCTGACCTAGTGAGAGGAATACGCGAGCTGAAGCGAAGACACCGGTTCATTGTATTCATGGATTCGCGACAGGGCGTCGAACGGATCGTCAAGGCTGTGGGCGAAGAAGAGGTGCTTCCTTACCGCAGTGGATATGAGGCCAACGACAGAAAAAACATAGAAGATGCGTTGCGAAATGGCTCCCTAGATGGTGTCGTTGCGACTTCTGCGCTCGAACTCGGGATAGACATCGCCGATATGGAGATCGGTGCAAATCTTGGCGTGCCGCAGTCGCGAAAAGCGTTTCGGCAACGGATCGGCCGCGTCGGGCGTACGGGCCCAGGAATGTTTTTCGTTTTTGCCCAACCGCACGCTTTCAAGCGCTTTGGCGAGACCTTTGAGGACTACTATAATAGTTCAGTCGAGCCTTCCTACCTTTATTTAGGCAATCGTTTTATCCAGTTTGCTCACGCTCGGTGCCTCTTTGAGGAGAACGAAGTTCTTCAGGGTGACCCGGTTACGCCGCCGGCGGGTGTGATCTGGCCGGACAATTTCGGCACCATTTTGAAATACATGAAGCCGGGTGGTGGGCGCCCGAGAGAATTCGATTTTATTGCTCAGATCGGTGCGGATAATCCGCATTTCAATTATCCACTCCGACAGATCGGAGAGGCAGGCTGGCAAATCGTCGAGGGCAGGCACGGCCACCAGAAAATCGTAGGGAGCATCGCGACTAATCAAGCCATTCGAGAAGCCTATCCGGGTGCGACGTACTTACATATGGGCAGGCCATACAAGATTTCCGAGTGGCATACGCGAAGTTTCGAGCGTTCGATACGGGCGTTACCGTTGAAGAATCGCGTAGCGACGCGCCCCCTTCTAAAGAAAACGGTGACACTCAGCCTTGCCCCGGATGGTATCGTCGATAATCGGCTCAAGCGTAATGCAAGTGGCCTCGTGGCAGAGGTTCATCTCCAAGTGAATGAAAGCGTGGAAGGTTACTATATTGGTTCGAAAAGTTTTCTGTACCGTGATCTGCGTGTGCAGAATCCGAATATGTCGCGAAAGCAACGGGACTTTCGGACAACCGGTGTTATCATCCGCGTTGGTGAACCATGGTTCGCGGGGTCTGAACCAGATAGAAGACGATTTCGTGAAGCGGTTGCGGATGGTCTTCTTGCGCTGATATGTCGGGACAAGAGTATTTCGCCACAAGACGTCGATGTAACACATACCAACATTGCCCTCGTGACTGAGAGCGGGCCGAAACGGTTGACTGACGCTGTTGTGATTTATGACAGCGTTTATGGGGGCCTTAGACTCACGGAAGATGCGTATCTGGAGCTTCGAAGATACATGGCCCAATTGGACAAAGCCGTGGACTTGGCGGGCAGTGATGCAGTTCTTGATGAGAGAACGGCTGGTAAGTTAGCGGAATGGACAAAAACTCTTGAAGATGCCGATGCGGCTGATGCATCGGCATCAATCGAAGCCCGAGACGGGTGGTATCAGATTTACAAGCCCGGGAGCTGCGTAAGCATTCTGCATAACGGGAATTTGGTTGAGCGGAAGATAATCAAACCAGAGCTTCTGGATCCATACAAGACCGGTACGAAAACTCTCGTCTATCAATATGAGTTGTCGAAGGGCATTGGACGCGTCCCGCACGATCAGGTGCTGGCTACAGGGCAGGATTGGTCTTGGGTACTTTGGAATCCAGATTCCGGTGATATCAAGGAACTTGACGACGAGTCGGAGAGTCACGACTCAAAGTAAATGAGCGCCCCGCTGCCCGCCGCAGACCTCCAACCGCCCTCTTTTTCCCGAAAGACTGAGAGTTGCCATATTTATGGCTGCATGATATGGGATGCCCACATGAAGACGACCCTCGACCTGGAAGAACGTATTCTGACCGAAGCAAAGAAGCGTGCCGCCCTCGAGGGAGTGAGCTTGAAGGCTCTCGTCGAAGATGCTCTGAGAGCCCGGTTGCTTCCGGTACCTCGAAAACAGGCTCGGTTCCGTTTGAAGCTCCCCGTGGTCCGTGGCGAAAGGGCCCCCGCAGTGGATGTCGCTGATCGTCGTGTCCTTCACGACTTCATGGAAGATCGCGAATGATTGCAGTCGACACGAACGTTCTCATCGCAGCTCACCGCGCCGAACATCCCCACCACCAACTCGCGACTGCCCGCTTGACCGAGGTCGCGGAAGGACAATCACCATGGGGAGTACCAGTCTTCTGCATCGGTGAGTTCTTGCGGGTCGTCACACACGCTCGCGTCTTCGGGCCTCCCACTTCGCTGGAAGTTGCTTCCAGCTTCATCGACCATCTGCGAGAAAGCCCTTCCTTGCGAATTCTCACGCCCGGAGTGAGCTACTGGACCTTCCTTCGCAACGGCGCTGCGGCAGCAGCGGTTACGGGCAACCTCATCTTCGATGCCATGATCGCTGCGGTGTGCGAAGAACGCGGAGCAACGAAGTTGATCACAGGTGATCGGGATTTCGCCCGTTTCGAAGCACTGGACCCGGAGTTTCTCTGGTAGAGCATCGACGAACGGATTGCCGCCTGCCACAGGCTGCCGCCCCGATGTACCCCACACACGATCCTTCGGATCTACTCGCTCACTCGTTTTCGATTCCGTCGATGAGCCCCCAGGCCAGTGCGGTCTTCGTATCTACGGTCTCGGCGCTCAAGGCCATGAAGGCGGTCTGCTGGCGCCCGATGCGTTTGCAGATGCTCACGGTTCCACCGGCGCCGGGGACCAGCCCCATCGAGACTTCCGGGAGTTGGAAGTAGGCCTCCGGCGAAGCCGTAAGCTTGGCGGCAAAAGCAGGCAACTCGATGCCGGCGCCCACGCAGGCGCCGTGTACACGTACTTTGCAACGGCGCGCCACCGCGGCCATCGAACGAGCCGGGCTGCGCGTGCAACGAACCGCATGCGCGGTTGCCGGATCGGGGAAAGTGCCGAACTCGTCGAGGTCTCCGCCGCTGCAAAAAGACGGCCCGGCTCCGTCCAAGCATATTTCCTTGATGCCCGGGTCGGCGGCCGCCAGGTTCAGTCCCTCGCACAAGCGGTCTCGCATCTCGATACAAAAAGCGTTGTGCTTGTGCGGGCGGTTCAGACGCAGGCGCAGGCTCTTGCCTTGTCTGGAAATCAGCACCGCAGGCTCGAACTCCGACACTGCAGGCCGCGGCGCGGGCTTGCGGGCCAGCCATCGCGCGAACTCGGGTCCGGCCTGCAAGGTGGAGTAGACCAGCGATTCGGCGAGTAGCCCTTCATGCACGGTAGACTTCTCGTTGTGGCGCAACAGTGCGGCCAACGCGGCGGCGGCCAGGGGATTGGCCTCTATCCTGGAGACGATCACATCAAGCTGCCGGGCATCGCTCAGGACCAGATCGAAATCTGAGCAAAGCGGTGACGCTGCCGGCACTGCGACTGCGGCGCGGCTTCCGGACCCAAGGCCGCCATCCCCTGTGGCCGCGCGAACAACAGTAGCACCGGGATCCCCCTTGACTGCGCGAACAACAGTATCACCGGGATCCCTCTTGACCGCGCGAACGGCAGTAGCACCGGGATCCCCCGTGGCCGCGCAAACAACAGTAGCACCGGGATCCCCCGTGGCCGCGTGAACGGCAGTAGCACCGGGATCCGTTCCGGTCGCCGTGGCGGGCACAACAACGGCAGCAGAATCCGCCGCCGCGACAGATTCGTTCGCCCTCGATTGCCCGGCCAGCGCAATCGAGGGACAGGGTAATTGCGATAATCGCGCTTTGAGAAGTTTATGCGAGCTTTCGGCTTGCGCTGCGCTCGCGCCGCGTAAGTCCACCAGCAAAAAAGCCTGGCTACCCAGCGGCGAAAACTCTTCCATCGCGTGAGGCAGTGCCAGACGCTCGATCGCTTCGCCAAGCGAGAGCGCGCGAGCATGTGTTTGATCGCTTACGACCGTCCTCCAACCATCGCCGCTTTGACCTTACGGCGCAAAAGCTTGCCGGTTTCGTTGTAGGGCAACTCGTCGACAAAATCTATACGCTCCGGAGCGCGCGACGAGCGCATGGCTGACTTGACCCACTCGCGAAGCTCGCCGGCCTCGACACCGCCACCCTTGCGCCGGACAACCGCTGCGGCAACGGCTTCTCCCCACTGCTCCGAAGGAATGCCGACGACTGCGCAGTCGGCGACATCGGGGTGCTCGAGTAGGCGGTCTTCGATCTCGCCTGGGGATAGATTCTCACCGCCGCGCACGATGACGTCGTCGATGCGGCCTTCGACGAAGATGTAGCCATCCTCGTCCATGTAGCCACCGTCGCGAGTCGGAAACCAGCCGTCGCTGCCGAGCAGAGAACCGCGTCCGAGATACTCTCCCGACACTTGCTCACCGCTGACGTAGATTTCCCCGGATTTCCCGGGGGCGAGAACGCAGCCTTCCTCGTCGCGTATCTGCACCTCGACACTGGGCAGAGCGCGCCCCACCGATACTATGCGACGGCGCAGGGCGGGATCATCCGACGCCATCGCCGCTCGATGATCGCCGGGGCCCAGCACCGAGATCGTCGAACTGGTCTCGGTAAGACCGTAGGCGTTAGTGAAATCGGTGTCCGGGAACATGGCCATCGCCTTTTCGATGACGCTCTGGGGCATCTTTCCCCCGCCATAAGACAGCGCACGTAAACTCGGCAAGGCCGCGTCTTGCCCGCCTTCAAGCTCATCGGCCAGCTCATCGACTATGCGCGCCAGCATCGTCGGTACCACGAAAGCATGGGTGACCGACTCCTCACGGGCCAGCTTCAACCAGGCTGCGGCGCTAAAGTTCGCAAGCTGAACTATACGGCGGCCCGAATAGACCGAACTCATGATCGCTGCCATGCCTGCTATATGGTAGGGAGGAACGCAGACTAAAGCGGCGTCATCTTCGGCCGAAGCGCCGAATTCTACCGAACCGAGAATGTAAGAGACCAAGTGCTTGTGGCGAAGCACGGCGGCTTTGGGCGCGCCGGTAGTGCCGCTGGTAAACAGCAAGATGGCGATATCGTCACCGTCCATTGACCAGTCCGCTTCCGTGGCTGCCCCGGCGGCACCCGGCACAAGAAAGGACTCACGCTCACACAGCTCGATCCCCTCGCTTCCACCTAGTGCGTCCGCCCTCTGCTCATCGGTGACCAAGAGGCAGGGGCGTACTTGCGCCAACAGCGAATCCAACTCACCGCCGGTCAAACGGTAGTTCAAGGGGACGAATGGCAGACCCGCCCAGGCGCTGGCGAACAGGGCCGCAGGTACGGCCGGAGAGCTGACGTCGAGCAAAGCCACATGCCGGGCCCCGCCCGCCCGAAGCTCGGTGGCCCTGCTACGCGCGAGTTCGAACAGTTGCGAATAACTGAACGTCGAGTCACCGCACTTGACTGCAACCCGGTCGGGAAAACCCGAGACCGCCATCTCAAGCAGCATCATCAAGTTCATGGCTTAATCCGAAGACGGCAACGGCTTGGCCTGCTTGATGACAAGCAGTTCGTCGCCGACTCCCAAAGACCCCTCTCCGGGTTTGGTGCACAACAACTCCAGCGTACCGTCGCTGTTTACATAACGCTTACCGAGCGCAGTACCCTGCGCCGCCGAAGCATCGGGACTCGCCCCTTCGGGGCGCTCTGCCGACATCTCCAGCATCGCCGCGCCACCGCAACGTACATCGACATCAGCCGCGGGCGCCGCGACGACCATTACTTCGGTAGCGCAAACCGCGCTTTTCAACCTCGTACCTGCTTTCAATTGAGCCATTCGTTTTTCCTATCCGGAACCCTTACAGCATTCAAAACAACCGCTGCCCCGGATCCCGTACCGCAAGATGCGGACTCAGGGGCAACGGTTCTGTCTTCAAATTCGCCTCGCGCCTCCGGCGACATAGCGACGCCTACAACCAGACGCCTCTGCCCGGGGCCGGACGCAGCAACTAGGCCGAAACCGATTCACAAAATCCTGGCGGCCCTTTTCCTATTCCGCATTATTCATGAAACCTCTGCTTCGGGCCTCAATCGCCCGCAATCTCGGCCCGTGCTCGTTCGCCCGTTGCGCTTGGGCCGATCTCACGGGCGCTTGTGACTCTCCCAACGAGGTTTCATTCATAATGCCGGATAGCGATTCACGCACGCGGCGCTCATCAAGCCGGGTAGACTTGCGGTGCCCGCGGATCGAAGCGCTCCAGCAACAATCTCTCCTGCGGTTTCTCC
>JAJRWY010000127.1 GCA_024276575.1 Candidatus Binatota bacterium | reverse complement strand
TCCGCTGATCCTGAAGAACCTGTGGCCCAAGCTACACACCATCGTGACGCTGGACTTTCGTATGAGTTCCACCGGCATGTACTCCGATTACGTTCTTCCGGTTACCGCCTGGTATGAACGCAATGAACACAAGTGGGCGACTCCGCTGATGCCCTATATCCACTCGGGAGAGAAGGCATCGGACTATTACGAGGCCAAATCCGACTGGGAGACATTGTCACGGCTTGCCTAGTTCGTGGACCGGCGCGCCAAGGAACGCGGCATCGAATCCTTCGTCGATCGCGACGGCAACACCCGGCCGCTAGGAAATCTCTACGAGAAGTTCTCGCAAGGAGGCAAGTACGGACACGGCGATGAAGAGAAAGTCTGCGATGCTTTGTTGGAACGCGCCAGCAACGTAGGCGTAATACGCTGGGAGCAACTGAAGAAACAAGGCTTTCAGCGTTTCTCCGCAATCGGCAAATCCTCAGCGACAATCGGCAACTCCACCGAGGTGCCGGACAACGACAGTATCACCCCGCTTACAGACCATGTGTTCGGCAAAATGCCCTACCCCACCTTGTCACGCCGTATGCAGTTCTATCTGGACCAAGAACTTTACCTGGAGATGAAAGAGAACCTGCCGGTGCACAAGGACCCGCCGACCAGCGGCGGCAACTATCCTCTTACCTTGGGCGGCGGGCACACGCGTTGGAGCATACACTCGAGTTGGCGTGACGATGAGCTGATGCTGCGGCAGCAACGCGGCGAACCGGTCATGTACATGAATGTTGACGACGCCGAAGCACGAGGCCTCCGTGACGGCTCCAAAGCCAGAGTCTACAACGACATCGATTCCTTCGAGATCATGATCAAAGTTTCGCCGTCGTTGCGCAGAAACCAAACCATCATCTACCACGCCTGGGAGAACTTTCAGTTCAAGGACGGCAAAGGCTTCCAAAATTTGATGCCGGTGCCGCTCAATCCGGTGGAATTGGCCGGCGGCCAGTATCATTTCCGTCCCATGGTAATCGCCATGCAGCCGAGCCATGCGGATCGCGACACACGCATCGAGGTGGAAGCCATATGAAATCCGAAGACGAGGGCGCGCGTTCGACGCGAGAATTCCTTCCCGGCCACGCTGGGACCGGACAAGTCGAATGGAAAGACCGCGCAGCGTTGGACCGGCAAGTCCGAACGGCGGATCTCGCAACGGCAGGCAGGCAAAACGGACCACAAGCGCCTGGGAGAGCGGCCGGACGAGTCGATTTGGAAGGGAATCCTGCAGTTGTGGGACGGGTCGATCCCGATGGAGATTCGGCGGCTACCCGACGAGTCGATCCTGAAAACAATCCTGCAACTGCGAGACGGGCCGGTCTCCAGGGGGACTCGGCGGCAAGCGAGCAAGTGCGATTACATCGCGAAAGCGACGGGAACGGTATCAGCAGGCGCGGCTTTCTTATCGGCAGCGGCGCGGGAGTCGCGGCGCTGGCACTCGGGCTCTCGAGCCTCAGCGCTTGCGACGCATCCGATGACACAGGCGGGCTAGGACGATCTCTCGGCCATGCGAAAACGAAGGTCACACCTCGCGTATACGGCGGCTTCAAAGACATCTTCAAAGAGAAGTGGACCTGGGACCGGGTGGTCAAAGGCACCCATACCCGCGCCAACTGCATCTCCGCCTGCGCTTGGAATCTGTACGTCAAGGACGAGATAGTCTGGCGCGAAGAGCAAGACACCATCTACGAAGCACCGCGCAGCGACGTCCCCGACATGAACCCGCGCGGCTGCCAAAAGGGCGCCTGCTATAGCGATTTGCAGACGGCACCGTCGCGCATACTCCACCCACTGAAACGCGTGGGTCCACGGGGCTCGGGGCAGTGGAAACGCCTGTCTTGGAAGCAGGCCCTCGATGAGATCGCCGACAAGATAGTCGACGCTGCGATCTCGCAAGGAACCGAATCGATAGTACACGACCACGGTACCACCAATGCCGGCTACGGGCCGGAGACGGCAGGTGAAGTAAGGTTCGTCGAAGCCGTGCAAGGCACGCTGATAGACTCATGGTCGGGCGTCGGCGACATGCCGATGGGCTGCGTGCAAACCTGGGGGATGTACAACTGTGAGGGGACTTCCGACGACTGGTTCCGCTCGGACTATATCGTGGTGTGGATAGGCAATCCCGTCTACACGCGCATCCCCGACATGCATTTCATGCACGAAGCACGTTACCGCGGCGCCAAGCTGGTAGTGATAGCGCCGGACTACAGCCCCACTGCGATTCACTCGGATCTGTGGATCAACCCCAAGACCGAAACCGACGCGGCCTTGGGCCTGGCCGCCGCGCGCGTAATCGTCACCGAGAATCTCTACGACGTCGAGTACCTACGCGAGCAAACCGACATGCCGATACTGCTGCGCGAAGACAATGGGCGCTTTCTGCGCCAGTCCGACATGCGCAACGGCGGCGCCGACAACCAGTTCTATTATTGGGACGAAGCGTCTGGGAGACTGGCCAAGGTTCCCGGTTGCGAGGGCCACGGCGGCCGTTCGCTGGCGCTGGGTAAGCTACGGCCAGCCCTGCAGGGAAGTTTCAAAGCTACACTCGCCGACGGTAGCGAAGTCGCGGTGCGTCCGGTCTTCGAACGCCTGCGTGAACACCTCGACGATTACAGTCTCGATCGTGCCGCGGAGATCACCGGGGTAAGCGCCTCGGTGATCGAACGCTTCGCACGTGAGCTGGCCGCTGCTCCAGCCGCAATGATCTTCGCCTCCTGGGGAGCCTGCAAGCACCATCACAGTGACCTGTTCCAGCGGGCCATGATCTTGTTGATGGCGCTTACCGGCAATCAAGGAAAACCCGGCGGGGGGATGCGGGTGGCCGCATGGTGGGGGCTCGACGGGCTCGACAAGATGGCCGGCGGCATCGACATGGGTGTAATGGATTACTTACGCGTAATCCCCAAGGCCATTCGCGGGCTCACCCCGCGCGACTACGAAGAGTTCTTCATCAAGTACAGCAAGCAGCGGGCCACCGCACCACTGATGCCTTTCCTCTATGTCCACGGCGGCTACCGCGAGATGTGGTCACGCCCGGATCTAGCCGACCCGGCGCTTCCGCAAGGCCTGGATCAGTACATGAGGCAGTCCATAGACCGCGGCTGGACGGAAATTCACCCTCCCGAAGGGCGTGACCCCAAAGTCTTCATCTTTACCGGCTGTAACCCCCTGAGACGTTGGCCTGCGGGGCAGATTGCCCACAAGCATCTTTGGCCCAAACTCGATTGCATTGTCGCTGTAAACTTCCGCATGAGCACCTCGGCGCGAAACGCCGACTATATCCTGCCCGCCGCCGCGTATTACGAAAAGTACGGCATCAAGTACGCACAATCTTACCTGCCCTACATAGTGCTGACCGACAAGGCGACCGAGCCTCTCGGTGAAGCAAAGTCGGAGTGGGAGGCGTTTGGATTGCTCACCAAACATGTGGTCGAACGCGCCCGGGCACGTGGAATAAGTAAGGTGCGCGGCTGGGGCGACGCGCCTTGCGACCTCACCAAGGCCTACGACAGTTTCACCTCTGGAGGACGCTACGACCCCCTGGACCCTGAAGATCCCGTCAAGCTCATCGATGACATCATGAGCAGTAGCCCCAGCGTGGACAATATCAGCGGACGCGATGCCCTCGACCGCGGCGCGGTGCGGATTACCGGACCGGCGCGGCCGACTCCCATCTATGCAACCAGCAGCGACTACGATCCCAAAGACACGCACTGGCCACATCGCTGGTTCGTAGAGGACAAGATCGCCTGGCCGACGCTGACCGGGCGGCAGCAGTTCTACATAGATCATGACTGGTACGCCGAGGCCGGAGAAATGCTGCCGGTGCACAAGGATCCTCCGGGAGCGCGCAGTAAGTATCCCTTGCGCATCAACGGCGGCCATACTCGTTGGAGCATCCACGCGATCTGGCGCGACCACGATCTGATGCTCAGGCTACAGCGTGGAGAACCTGCCTGCTTCATGCACCCGGGAGACTGCAAACGGCGCGGCATCAAAGACGGCGATCACGTGCGTGTCTACAACGATGCGGGGGCCTTCGAATGCATGGTCAAGGTCACACCCGGAACCCAGCCCGGAGAGGTGATCATCTATCACGCCTGGGAGCCCTATCAGTTCAAGAACTGGCAGGGCCAGCAAGGTCCGGTCGAGGCACCATGGAAGGCCATACACTTGGCGGGCGGTTACGGGCATATTCATTACCGCATGTTCTACAGCTCTCCCGGCCACGCTCCGCGCGGGGCACCGGTAGAGGTTGAGAAAACCGTGCGGGTCTGAACCGGACGGTCAACCGGAATCGAAGCGGCCGGCCGGTAGCGTATGTAGCGGCGCCTCGGGTCGCGGCGCTAAGTTGCGGCCCCACTGGGGCGGTGCCACTGGGGCGGTACCATCTGTTCGACGCAGCCAGTCGCAGGCCGTCGGCCTGACACCGACCGAGACTTTTTTGATATGGGCCGCGAACAACGCTAAGGGCCGGGTGACTCTCCGGAGCCGATACTTGGGACCTACGGCTCGGGAGGCTCGAGAACTCTTTTGGAGACGACAGCATGATAAGATTCAACTACTTCCTTCGCCGATCCCCCGGCATGCCGCTGGAGGATTTTCAAAACTATTGGCTGTCAACCCACGGGCCTCTGGTAGCCAAGCACGCCTCATCGCTTCGTATCCGCCGCTACATACAGGCCCATGTACGCCCGGATGATCCGCTTGGACAGATGCTTCAGCAGACCTACGGCACGCAAGGAGAACCATACGACGGCGTCGCTGAATTGTGGTGGAAGAGTCCCGCCGACCTCTATGAAGCCATGACCACAGCCGAGGCCCAGCAAGCGAGCAAAGAACTGCTTGAAGACGAAAGAAATTTCATCGACTTCTCGCGCTCCGCGCTCTGGTTCGCCGTGGACATGCCGCAGATCAGCCCACCCGGACGCATAATCGCTCGCGAAGAAACGACCGTGCTCAAGGGGTACTATGTCGGGCGGCTGGCCGAGGGGGTCCCCGCGGACCGGGCCAAATACCACTGGTTCAGCGTTCACGGGTCGCTCGCCAGACAATACGAACAGTGCCTCCCCTTCCAACGCTACATTCAGGTGCACCAAGTAGACGAACCTCTGGCCGACAATTTCCGAGCCGAACGTGGGGGAATGGAGGTATTCCCGACCATCGGGCACGCAGAGACCTGGATGGACCGCCGGTCGATGGACGCCCCTCCCGGACCCGAAGCCCAGGAGGCCTTTGCGCTACTCGTCCAAGACATCGGTAACTTCGTCGATACGACAGCCGCCACGATGTTCGTGGCGAAGGAGCACGTGATCGTCGACAAGAAAATATTCGTACCGCCTTTGCCTACGCCGAACTGTTCGTAAAGAGCGCGCGTGCGAACTGCGATCGCTGGCGCGCACGCTTCCCGGACGGTGTTATTCATAAAACCTCTACTACGAGTTTTCGTGAATGACGCCGGCTGACGAGATCCCTGCAGCGGCGGCACCGGCATGCAAACACGCAGGCAAGAGCTTCGCTTTCTATGAGTTCCTCGAAACGACTCACGACGCAGCGGCAAGCCAGGCAATTGCTCGAAAGACATCAGGCGAGCCGGGTTGCGGGTGTAAGTGGTATACTCGAGCAGGGTGTGCGCCACGGGCAGCTTCGCCGCGTCAATCCGCAACTGCTGAGCGAAATAACGAGCGTCGTTTCACGCAGGCTCAAAGACCCGGACTTCTTGAGAGATGCGGGACTATCAGCAGGTGAAGCGTTCCGGGATTGGACGGATATACTCCTACATGGGCTTCTCAGCCGTAAAGCCCCGGATAAACACAGGGCATCACGGACGCGTCGCGGACACGGCACAGTTGATGGAGACTCTAAGATTGGATAATCGAAGCCTGGAGTGGTGCCCAAAGCGTCGACCTGGGTTATTTGGGAAGAGTATCTGCTACGATTACCGTCCGCAGGCCATCTCGGGGCGCGCGCCGGCTCGGAGCGACGTGCGCCGTAATGAAACCCGCAGGCGTAATTTACCGTACGTTGAAAGTCATGAGCCTGCGATCCTACGTAGCGGGCGAACGGGCACGGGCCGAGATTGCGGGCCATTGAGGCTCGTAGCAAAGGTTTGGTGAATAACGCAGGTCAAAGGATAGCAGCGATGGAAATGCCCAAGCTCGAGAATCTCAGCACCCCGGAGCAACAATCGGCAGCGCTACGCAGCCTCACCTACCGGGCCTTCGCCGAGAGTTTCGAGTACCCGGGTGAAGAGCTGACGGCGGCGGTACGCGACGGATCGTTGGCCGCTACGCTGAGACAACTACTCGAAGCGAGCCTTCCCGAGCAAGCCACAGCCGGGAACTGGGACGCACTTCGCCAAGCCGGAGCAGGCGACGAACTGGCGGTAGAGTTCACGCGGCTCTTCGACGTAGGTGCCAACGGACCGCCCTGCCCTCTCTACGGCGCGCAGTACAGCGAGGCGCGGATGAAAACCATGGAAGAGGCCGTGCGTTTCTATAACCACTTCGGCCTCAGCACCTCGCGCTCGCCGCAGGAGTTGCCCGACCATCTGACTACGCAGTTGGAGTTCCTTCACTTCTTGGCCTATCGCGAAGCCGAAGCCTTGCAGGCCGGTCAGGATCCCGGACCTACGCGGCGGGCGCAAAGAGATTTCATCGCGCGCCACCCCGGTGCTTGGCTCGGTAAGTTGAAGGCCAAACTTGCCGATAACGAGGCGATGCCTTTCTTTTTGGAACTGGCCACTAGGCTTGAAGCCTTTCTCGCCGCTGAAGCCGCACGTCTGATAGAAGAACTCGGCCCGGTACCGGCGAGTTCCAGCGCCAAGAGCTTGCCTTTGGGCATGGCCGCAACTGCAGATTCCAAGCCGGACTCGTGACCTTAGGTGTAGACGGCCGCATCGAAGTAAGCGGACGTGGGGTCGCATCCAGCTACTGCGCTCACCTGCTCGAAAGCCTCGGCTTCCCCGTGCACTGCAGCGACGGTCACGAGGACCCAAGCGAAGCCGCGTTGTGGGCCGCTTGCGGTGCCATGTATCTAAGCGGCGAACCCTCGGGCCCACCGCTGGCCGCTCCGGCCAACATCGCTTCATGCTGCGACGGAGCGGTCCGTGCCTTGTCCATACTCGCGCAACGCAACCTTTCTGTAACCAGCGAGGGACAGGAAATGCCGAGCATGGACGAACGGAGGCGAACGACGCTGAAAGGGCGAGCGAGCGAGGCTCCGGACGGCGCAATCAGCTCAAAGCTAGGAGACCAAGCAGGAGACCCCGCTCGTCCGGAGCGCTCCGGCCTCAACGGAGCGGCACTGCTCGGAGAGAAGGCCGCATTGTTGGGACTTCATAGGCGCGGCAGCATCGCTCCGGGCGGAAGTTGCCGCTTGATCCGTGCCGGCGATGGTTGGATCGCCCTTAATCTAGCCCGTGAGGACGACGTAGAATTGCTCCCGGCGTGGCTCGGGGAACAACATGCGGCATCGAGCCTGAGCGAAGCTTGGGCCTTCGTTAGGCGGACAGTAAGCACACGCCCGGTAGCGAATCTGCTGGAACGAGGGCGTCTATTGGGGCTTCCTCTGGCGGCGGCGGGCAGCGGGCCTCGACTTACTCCTCCCTGGCATCGCATCACCGCTTCCGGACCACCCTGCTGCGCCAGCCGCGAAGCGGCATCGGGATACGACACGGAACGGCTGCGCGTAGTGGATCTTTCGTCGCTATGGGCCGGGCCCTTGTGTACTCATCTACTGCACCTGTGCGGAGCCAATGTCGTAAAAGTCGAGAGCAGTTTCCGCCCGGACGGCACCCGGCATGGCGATGCGCGTTTCTTCGATTTGCTAAACGGCGGCAAACGCAGTGTGGTCCTGGATTTCGGTTCGAGGCAGGGGATACGTGACCTGTGCGCCTTGATAGAGAGTGCGGATATCGTCGTCGAGAGTTCACGGCCGCGAGCCCTGCAGCAGCTAGGCATCGATGCACGGGCCTTGGTCGAGAACGTGCCGGGATTGGTCTGGCTCAGCATCACGGGGTACGGACGGGCACTACCGCAAGCGCACTGGGTTGCCTTCGGGGATGATGCGGCGGCGGCCGCAGGACTGGCCCAGGCGATGACACCGGCACGCGAAGCGCCTCTGTTTTGCGGCGACGCGATCGCCGATCCGTTGGCTGCAATGCATGCTGCTCTAGCCGCCCTATCCTTTCATCTGCGCGGCCGTTAGGCGCTGATCGACCTATCGCTTCACAATGTGTGCGCACACGTGTCCGCCTTCGGCCCCGAAGCACAAGCGGTGGCGGCAACGATGCGCCCTGCAACAGCGGAAGTTAGGCGTGCTGAGTTGGCAGGAACGAAGCGTGCTATGGCAGCGGAAGCAACACGTACTGCAGCGGCAGGAATGAAGCGTACTGCAGCAACGGACTCGGGTTGGGAGATCATGATCGACGGCCGCACACACCCTGTAGCTCTACCGTATGCACGCAAGGCGGCGGAGAAATCGCGCCCGCTTGGCGCCGATACCGACGCTGAAATAAAAGCGGCGCGCGAACGCCCGAACCGGCGAGGTTAGCGATTGGCGCTCGGCGCTCTCGCGACAAACTTCCATTAAGTATCCCGGCCAAGCCGGCTAAGGATTCGTCCAACAAATGAGCAGTCTAAGTCCCGTAATATCGCTACCGGCCGTCTGTGTTCCTTTTGTTTACAGACACTTGCGCACCTTCTATGTGGTCCGACCCCAGAGTCATGTTAACGTACGCTTGGCGCTCTTACGACGAACGTTCATGAGTGAGTTCAGGCAATAATCCAAGCTGCGGGTAAATACGACGGAATGCGGCAACCTAGGGATTACGAGAGCGGCTCACACGCAGTGCTGGTAAGAAACGCTGAGATATACGGTTCGGGGACGGCGGATTTGCGCTGTGACGGCGGTGTCATCTGCGAGATCGGACAGGGGCTTCGCGCCGCAGACGGCGAAACTGTGATCCAAGCCGGCGGATCCGCGCTGATCCCCGGGTTGCACGATCATCACATACACCTTTTCGCTCTGGCCGCTGCGCGCATGTCGCTTCGCTGCGGCCCGCCGCAAGTAAACGATCGCGAACAACTCTCGCATGCGTTGCGGTGCTATCCGGGCAACGGATGGATACGCGGCGTCGCCTACCACGAATCGGTTGCGGGCGAGTTGGATCGTTACCTGCTCGACGCCTTCGAAGATTCACGCCCGCTTCGCATCCAACACCGCAGCGGAGCTATGTGGATGCTGAACTCCGCCGCCATTTCCGAACTCGGGCTCGAAGCCGATGCGCCACTAGGTGCCGAACGCGACGAGCGCGGCCATTTGAACGGGCGCATGTTCCGCTGCGATGCCTGGTTGCAGCAGAAGATTGCCGCCACGGCACCCCCTGATCTCGCCGCCGTGGGCCGCGAACTGGCGTCATACGGAATCACCGGACTGACCGATGCCGGCCC
>JAJRWY010000126.1 GCA_024276575.1 Candidatus Binatota bacterium | reverse complement strand
CTACCGATAATCCGAGTGATCGGTGGGGCTATTCCCGTGACTCCGGGCTTTCGCTCGCAACCGACGGCAACGGCAACTGGGTCGCCGCATGGACGTCACAGGATTCGCTCGGCAACACACTTGGCGCAGATGCGGACATTCTGATGGCTAGGTCTTCGGACAACGGGTCAAGTTGGAGTACACCGGCTGCACTGGACCCTAACGCAGCAATTGACGGCTGGTATGATGATGACGGCACGGTATCTATCGGTGCGAACGGGGCCGGCACATGGCTTGCGACATGGCTTGACGATGGGCAGTTGCCTCAGCATGTCGTAGCGCGCTCCACCGACAGCGGCCTCACATGGAGTCAACCGGTAGCGCTCGGGGCTTTGGGTGCCACGGTTTCCATCTCCAGCGTCTCACCTGCCGGCGGAACCTGGATAATCCTCTTGTCTTCCAATAACGACCTTGCCGGCACTATCGGGGAAGATTACGATGTCCTGGTCCTGCGCTCTACGGACGACGGGATCACCTGGAGTGCACCCGCCCCCCTCAATACAGATGCAGCAGTTGACGGCCAACTTGCCGACTCCGCGCCGAGTCTCGCAGTCGACGGCTCAGGTATGGTGGTAGCGGTCTGGGGCAAGGGAGACTCTCGCTACTATAGCTACAGCAGTGATGTCTTTGCCGCTACCTCTCCGGATGGTGGAGCCACATGGAGTGACCCTGTTCTCATCTTTAGCTCAGTGGATAAGACCACATATTGCCGGCCCAAGATCGCAACCGACGACACCGGAAAGTGGATGGTGGTATGGAGCGCCAGCGACTTGCCGGATGGAAGTTTGAGTTCGCTGTCGGGGCCATTTGCATCGTTGTCTCAAGATAACGGTGCGACCTGGACGACAGCGCTTCGTATATATCCAGACATTCCCAAGGGGACGATTTCCGAGAGATCCCCCTCTGTTGCCACCGACCGGAGCGGTAATTGGTACATGGTCTGGGATTCGTGGCCGTGGGATCGAAGCCGGGATACTCTAGGGGCGGCTACGGGAAAGGACATGGATCCCGTGATAGCCCGCTCCCTGGACGGCGGAGCGACGTGGACCTCTCCGGCTGTCATTGCAACCAACGCCCACCGCGACAAAGGGCACGACTGGAATCCGCAGCTCCATTACGACGGCTCCGGCCGATGGATTGCGGCATGGATTTCCTACGATGATCTCAACGGCACGATCGGAACCGATGCAGACCTCTTGTTCGCAACCGCCGACGAGGAGTGCCCTGCGACTGCGGCCACCGGCTGTTTCGTGACGACTCGAGGGTCTCGTTCGAAAATCCGGCTCTGGAACGGTAGCGGCGGCGCGGACAAGCTCAACTGGCAATGGAAAGGCCAGCAGACCCTGCTGGGCGATTTCGGCGACCCCACCCAGTCCGCCAACTATGCGCTTTGCCTCTATGACTACGTAGCGAGCCTGCCACGGCTCGTGCTGGAAAAGCACATTCCTGCCGGTGCTAGCTGCGGAAAGAAGAGTTGCTGGCAGAAAAAGTCGGGATACTTCCGTTACCGCGACGGCCGATTGGAGCACGGCGCGGTAGACTCTGTGCTTCTTCGCCCCGGAAATAACGGCAAGGCTCTCCTCAAATTGCGATCTCGTGGCCCCTCGCTCGGCCCGCCGAGTATGCCTCTTGCCCAGTCGCCAAGCGTGAAGCTACAACTGTTGAACCTGGAAAACGGTCGCTGCTGGGAGTCCACCTACAGCAGCGCCGAGCTAAACCGCGCGAGTGAATTCAGGGCGAAGTCCGATTGAAGGCGCGGCAGACCACGCAGCCACGCAACGCAGCCGTACCGCGAAAGCCGGAGCCGCGTCGTGCCCTACCGCGTGGCGCTCCAGAAACCACACATAGCCGCAGTGGGGAGTCTGGAAGAACTTCGCATCCATTTCGCGGGCACGGAGTTCACGATCGATCGCCGCTTTGCCGGCAAGGTAATAATGCCGGACTTCATCGACCCCCATATACACCCAACCATCGCGGCTACCATTCTGCCCATCAACATCGTCTCGGCGATGAGTTGGCCGCTGAGATCACCGTGTTGATGCGGAGAGGATACAGAAAACAAGCAGGACGCCCGCGCCGGCTAGCCCTGAAGATGGCGCGCGAAGAATCCTTCGAGGCGCGAGGCGAACCAATCGGGATCTTCCACGTAGATCCCGTGCCCGCGGCCTTCGACTATATCGAGTTCGCTGTCAGCAATCGCGCGGCTCAGAATCACCGATCCGCCTGCCCCGAGGAAATCCTTGTCGCCGACGATTATCAGGCAGGGGATGTCGAGCCCGCGCAGCCTCTCGGTAAGCGGATCTTCATTTAGCGAGCGCATCGCCGCAATCACCGAACCCAGGCCGGTGCCGTCGGGAACCGGTCCACTGCCGGGTTTGACGCCCATCTGCCGCATGACCGCCTCGCCGCCCTTTTCGGCCCCGAGCGCGATGCACTTGGTCCACCACTCGGCGGTCTTGTCGTTGCACTCGCTCGAGGTTCCCACCAGGCCCAGTGCCTTTACCCGCCCCGTAAAATCCAGCGCGGTTTGCATGGCAATCACACCACCGGCCGAGTGTCCGACCACGCCGGCCTGCTCTATGCCCAGGAAATCGAGCAATGCCACCAAGTCGCCGGCAAGGTCCGCGCGAGTGCAAGGCGTGCGCAGAATCGAAGTGGACCCGTGCGAGCGAAGATCGTAGCGCAACACCCGGAAGCAGTCGCGAAGCCGCGCCGCTTGCCCCCGCCACACCTCCAGCGACGCCACTACCCCATGGACGAAAACCAGCACCGGCGCGCCGGCCGGGCCTTCGAGTTCGTAGTTTACTTCCAACTCGCCAAGTTTTGCTTTCATGCGCCATCCCCGGCATCGTCGCCGGCCTCAGCAGCACGGTCGATCTCCATGGCGCTTTCAATGAAGCGCCCGTCTTGCCCGGACCATGCAAAAACTTTGGTTTAGCGCACCTCGCGGTCGAACACCGAAATCACCAACTGCAGCGCCTCGGGATACGACGGCTCGCCGAAAGGGGTGGCCTGGACGTGGTCCTCTTCGGAAAAGTAGGCTTCGTGATCCGGATGGGAATGATAGAAAGCAACAAGGCCGGCGCCGGGCTTTTCCGCTTCGACCAAGGCCTCTCTCAATTCCCCCGGCTCCCCGCAATAGGCGGTAGCGGCAGTGCGCGGATAGCGCTGCGGATCTTTCTCGTGCATTTCGTTTTGTATGTTGCTTATGCGCCGAACCACCAAAGTCCCGCCCGGCTCGCGCAGTAGTATTCCGCAACATTCGTCGGGGAAGGTTTCGATCGCATGGGTATGCATGGCCTCGAGAGCCGCAACATCGATTCGCATGCGCATCTTGTGGCTGTTGCAGCGGCAGCGGTCAATCGAAGAGCTTTATGCCACGCCGCGTGTACACCGTTCAGGTCAACGAGACGGAGGCTGTCCCGACCTGGCTTTGACCAAGACGGTCAACAGGCGGTTGCTGTCGACTGGCAGGCCCGCGCGCTCGCCGCGGCGTACGATCTCTCCGCAAATCGCATCGATCTCGGTGGGCCGGCCGGATTCGATGTCCTGGAGCATCGAGGAGCGATGGTCCACGGTGGCGGGAAGAAGTTTCTCGTAAAACATCCGGCGATAGGCTGCGGCATCGATCCACGGCATCGGCACGCCTTCGGCACGCGCCACGGCGAAGGCTTCCTCGATCACGCGGTCCATTACGCTTCGACGGTCCCGGTCGGCGGCAAGCTCGCCGTAGCTGAGCCCCAACAGGGCGCCCATCGGGTTCAAAGCAGCATTGTAGAAAACCTTGCCCCAGATTGCCGACATCACCGAAGCATCGGCCCGGCAATGGATGCCCGCCTGATCGAAAATTCGCGCCCAAAGCTCCGCGTACGTATCGGCACCACCGGCCGCCGGCCCGATCAATACGGCATCGGCTTCCACCGTGACCCGCACCTGCGCGGGCCGCTCGAGCAAGGCTCCAAAAATCACCCGCCCGGCTAGGCAACGCTCGCGTCCAAACAACGCTTCGAGGCATTCGATGTTGCCCAAGCCGTTCTGCAGCGAGACCGCCCGCCCGCCGGAGGCCAGACGGTCGCCGATATCCGCCAAGAGCTGCCCGGTCTGGAAAGACTTGCAGCAAACCAAGATGGCGTCATAAGCGCTTTCGAGTTCTTCGGCCGAACCGGCAGCCGCGACATCGCAGCTACGATGACGGCCCCAGATGCCGCTGACGCTGATCCCCGAAGCGCGCATCGCCGCGAGTTGAGGCCCCCGGGCCAGGGCAGTTACACGATGGCCGGCCTCGGCGAGCAAGCACGCGAAAACCGAGCCGATTGCGCCACTGCCGGCGACGAGGATTTTCTTGCTTTCACTCATCTTTATCCGCGCTGGCCCTCGATCGCGCCCCAGGCTAATTGACGCAGTGCGACGAGTCTAGTATAAGCTTTAGTTTTTCGATACTTTCCGCATGCCCATTGGGCGCGAATCCAGCAGGGGGAACAGACCTAGCAATGGAAGAACCCGTATTGTCGACCCGCATAGAGAACTTCTTGAAGCCCAAAGCCGTGTCCTCCCGCAAACTCGCCCGCGACAATAAGGGACGACTGATGCTTGCCGAAGAAAGTGCGCTTGACCTCGACCGCATCCGCGACGCCGGCATCACCGTATCGGACCTCGGGCGGCGCGTGCGCGTCTTCAACACCGACATGACCAAGCAGACGGCCTCTTACATCGTCCCCGTCGAGGTCACCAAGGGCGACGATGGGCAAGAAGCCGCAATCACCGGCACCAAAGTTCAGATCGGCAGGCTTCTCGACGCCGGCGGTTATTACCTGCGCCACAACCCGGGGCTGCGCGAGATCGGTATCAACGACCGTGGCGACGTCATCCTCCGCCAAGATCTGGAAAGTGCCGAAGATCCCCGTGTGGGGCCGGTGTTGAACTCCTACAACACCACTCAGGCAACCCTGGCCTCGCG
Organism: Candidatus Binatota bacterium; assembly: GCA_024276575.1. GTDB lineage: Bacteria > Desulfobacterota > Binatia > UBA1149 > CAITLU01 > JAJRWY01. The sequence goes on along the minus strand of JAJRWY010000126.1, from coordinate 12,285 downwards.
CATAGTGGCGCGTATCGACAAGAAGACCCACGACCGCGACGTCAAGGAAGCCCGGGCCTGGCTGGAAGCCATGAACGTACTTACCGGCGGCAAGACCTTGCGCGCCCGTTTTCTCTCGGCCGGAGTGCCCTGCGAACACCGCGGCAACATCCCGCAGCTTTACAAGACGACCCAAGCCAACTTTTTCCAGATCAACGATCCGGTTGCCCTGGAGTTGTTCTCCGCTCTCGAAGAGCGCTTCGGCTTGCTCGACCGCCCGCTTCCCATGGTCCGTGTGATCTCGGTGGTCGGCATACCGCCCAACGAGCGTGCCTATAAAGAGTATGTCGCCCAACTGAAGGCCAAGAAGCAGAACCCCATGTCGCTGGGGCTCCCGAGCCGCCTGCGTGATTCGCAATTCTTCGACGGGGCGAGCAAATCGATCCCGCCTTCCTGCTTCATATATGCCTCGCAACTCTCGGAGATCGGCGATTCCATCTATGTAATCACCGTCAACACCGACTATCATGGAGAGATAAAGAGCCGCGGCATCCACTCCGGCGTCGCCTCGGTAATGTCGATGGCCGAGGTGCTCTCGGCCCACGCGTCCTGCGCGATCTTGAGCGACAGTGGCAACACCACGGTATTCATGGGCGGCGACGCTTCGGGCAAGAGCAGAGCCGCAACCTTTTGGGCGGAGCGCAACAACAAAGCCCACCGCGAGGAACTGGCCCGCCGTTATGACGCCGACGGCTCCTTCTCCAAGGCCGGCAGCGAAATCGTCAGCTCGTTGGGCTTCATCTGCCAGGACGACTGGGTCCACATCGTACCGTCGGGCGAATCGCAATGGGACGCTTGGCCCTCGGAGAGATTCTTTTACCTGCGCAGCCGCGGCTTGCTCAGCCGCGACCTAGTGTTAGCGGAAAGCGAACCGATAATAGAAAATGCCACCGCCGATTACGGAGCTTCCGGGCAGCGCGAGTCGCTGGGCCGCTGCACTCACGACTATCCCGACGAGAGGCTGTTCTTCGACCCCGACACCGACATCTTCCATTGCGACCGCGATGTTCACCAGATTGCAACCGTAGTGCTGCTCGAAGCCGACGAGGACCTGGACTTCGCCGTACGCAGGGTCAGCCCCACCCATGCGCTGGAATACGTGATGCGCGGGCGCTCGCCACTCGGTGAGTACCAACCTTTCTACAACGATTACACCGATGTCTCGGGGTTACTGATAAACCAGGGTGTGGTCGGCGACCGGCTGCTATCGGCTTACGCTGCGGCCAAGAAAGGCGACGTCGCGGCCCTGATGAACGGCGACGAGGCGCTCGGCGCTTTCATCCTCGACCGTCTCGAGGCCCAGGTCTCGGTGTGGAAGTTGTTTCTCAGCGACCTCCCGGTTTTCGTGGTCAACACCATCCACGGCAACGACCTCACCCAGGACATCAATTGGTATTGCTCGCAACATCCCAATTTCTTGAAGAAGGGTAAGGAAAAATCCGCCACCGAGTTTCGTGAAATGATGGCCAAGAAATTCGACGTCGAGTACGACGAGAAGGGTAACTGGATACAACGGGCCGCTCCCGCGGCGGCCTGAGCAGGAGGCCGTCGAAGCTTCGAGCACGGGGCGCGCGGGGTGCGGCGCAGAAAGCCGCACCCCGCGCGCTCAGGCGCGGTCTTCAGCCTGTGGCGTTGGTGGCAAAGACGAGCGGGGCCGCCGCAAACTCGGCAAGGCGGTGCCCGAAGCCAGATATACCAAGCCGCCGGACAAAGACGCGCCGAGTAGCACCGCAAACCATAGCAGTCCGAAAGCCAGCGCCGCATCGTGCCCTACCGCGTGGCGCTCCAGAAACCACACATATCCCATCTCCCTGATGCCGAGGCCGGCAAGGCTTACCGGCACGGCGCTCAGCACCGTAACCAGGGGGTGAAAGACAAAGTAGTAACGCCAGTCGAGTTCCAGCCCCATCGAACGGCCGAGCAGAATCAGTGCGAGCACCTGCACCACATGAAAGAGCAGAGACACCCAGGCGGCGCGAAGAAGCAGGTGGCGGTCGCTCCAGAACGGCCCTAGGTCGTTTTCCACCAAGCGCCGGATGCGGTTCTTGGGCGAAAGCAGCAGCTTGACCATAGGCGGAATCAGCCACCAACCGAACAGCAAACCGGCACCGGAGGCGACGGTAAAGACGACCAGTGCCAGCGGTAAGCCGAAAGTGCCGAAACCTGCCATGGCGGTGACCGCGACCGCCACCAGCATGGCCAAACCCGAGAGGCGGTCGAAGAGCACAGTATTGAACGCAACCATGCGGCGGCCGTCGCTTTGCGCCAGGTACAAAGACCGCACCACGTCTCCGCCGAGAGTCGAAGGCCCGAACAGGTTGAAAAACATCCCTATGAAATAATAACGGGTGACTTCGAGCAGGGAGTCGCCGAAATCGACGCTACGGGAGATAAAGAACCAGCGATAAGCGGTAAGTGTTTGTCCAAGCAAGTAAATTGCCAGCACCGCACAGATCGAAACCAGATCGGTCTTGGCTAACACACGAACGAATTCGGGGCCGTCCACCTGGCGCGCCAGTATCCACAGGGCTCCGGCCGACACCGCGAGCTTGCCGAACTGCCCCGCGCGCCTGCGCCACGCGGAAGCCGCCTTGCCGTCGTTATTGCTGTCGGACTGCTTCACTACGATGGATTCACTATGATGGATGGTGGGTTCACTGTGATGGGTTCGTGGAGGCCTCATCGACCCGCCATGGCCATTTCAAGGATGCTCGCCTTGACAGTTACGCCGCTTGACGGGAGAATATCCCACTTCGATCCAAACCATCAAGCTTGGGAGGTATCCAATGGGAAAAGCGGCCAGAGCAGCTACCGTCATAGTTGCGGTCTTAGCTCTGTACGTCACTGCCTGCGTTGACCCGCAGGAAGTGAGCGAAATCAAATCCAAGGTCGATGAGATTCAGGCTCAACAGAAAGATCTGTTGACCAAACTCGACGGCTTATCCAAGGGACAGAAGGCCATTTTGGCCAAGGCTCCGGCCGCAGCGGCCAAGCCGAGCAGACCGAAGGAAGACCCCAACAAGGTCTACGACATTCCGATCGGTGAATCTTTCACCAAGGGCCCGAAGGACGCGGCGGTTGTACTCGTCGAGTTCTCGGACTTTCAATGACCGTTCTGTGCTCAGGCCACCAGTTTGGTGGACCAACTAATTAAAGCATTCCCGAACGATCTGAAGTTTGTCTACAAGAACTATCCACTACCTTTCCACAAAAACGCCATGCCGGCCGCGAAAGCCGCGATAGCTGCGGGCCGACAGGGCAAGTACTGGGAAATGAACAAGAAGATCTTCGAAAACTACCGCACGCTTTCGGAAGAAAATTACCTGAAGTGGGCGGGAGAACTCGGACTGGACATCGAGAAGTTCAAGGCCGACATGGCCTCTCCGCAGACCACCGCGCTGATTACCACGGAGATGAAGCAGGCCGGCGCCGTCGGCGTACGGGGAACCCCGACCTTCTTCATCAACGGGAAGAAGCCTGCGGGACGTTCTTTCGAATTGTACAAGTCGATGATCGAAGACGCGCTCAAGGCAAAGAAGAAAGGCTAAAGCCTGCTTCTTCGCCAACGGCGACAGTTTGGGGGCCGGACCGAAAGTCCGGCCCCTTTTTTGTCGAGGCGCGCGTTTAACCCGTACCCGGTAACTGGTAGTTACCTTGGTCCATGAGCAATCCCGGTCTGTCTCGAAGCTGTAGCAAGTGCGGCAGCGGCATCCCCCCTGAGCATTCTTTCTGCCCGTCTTGCGGGACTGCCTCGCCGGGCGGCCCGAGCCCTGCGGCCGCATCTGCGCCGGGCCCCGCAGCCAAAGTAAGCGGAGCCGGCATCGCCGTTTTTGCCGCCATGGTTCTGGCGGGGGCGGGCAGCATCGCCTTGGTTTCACAGAATCCTCAGGCGCCGCCTCGCACAGTGCCGGGTACTCCTTCTCAAGCACCGCCGCCGGGAATGCCCGAAGGACATCCGAACATCACGCTACCGGCCGAGGCCAAAGCGTTCCTGGATGAACTGGCTCAAAAGGCAGCCGACGCGCCTGAAGACATGGAATTGTGGAAACGGCTGGCCGAGGCCAGAGTACGTGCCAGCAACATAAACCCCGCTTACCGAACTGCGGCCCAACACGCGATCGATCACATTCTGGAGCGTGACGAGAACGATGCGGACGGCTTGCGCATGGCCGGCAACCTCGCGTACGACCATGCGGATTACCGGGGAGCCGAAACTTTCTACAAGCGCTATCTAGCGATCTACGACGACGACCCCTCGGCCCTGACGGATCTCGGAACGTCGATATTGTTCCAGGGGCGTGTCGATGAGGCGATCGAGTTTTACCGCAAGGCGGTGGCTTTGAAACCCGACTTCGTCAACGCCTACTTCAATCTCGGCATAGCCTTGAAGGAACAAGGCGACCAGGAGGGCTCCCTGGAGGCTTTCAACCATGCACGGGAGTCGGCCAAGGATCCCGCCGTGCTACAGCGCGTAGAAAACGCCATCGCACGAGTGGAAGGGCGCGAACCGGTTGAACTGAACGCGTCGACCGGAGACGGCGGCGGACAAATGCCGCCCGATCATCCCCCGGTTGCGCTCTCGCCGGAACAGGCCGCCGCCGGACTTCCGCCCGGCCATCCACCGATGGACGCCGTAGCAACCGCCGCCGGACAACAAATCGAACAAGCCGGACAAGAGGGTGCTGCCGCCAACGCCGTGGGCGACAGCGGCGACCGCGGCACTTTCGAACTCGACACCCCGGAAGGCACGGTGGAACTCGCGATCAGCCCCAAACCTGCGGCACCGGTGGGAGCTGCGCCGAGCAACGCTTCGAGTGACTTCCAGCGCGAAATAGAAAGGATGCTGCTCGACGCCTCGATAGTGGGCCAACGCATCGATTCTTTCCAATGGAGCGGCGTGGGCAAAGCCAAGGTCTTCGTGAGCAATTTCCAAATGGACGGAATGCCGCAAGTACTCAGGAACAAGTTCAAATCGACGCTGAACGAAAAGATCGCCGCGATCGTGAAGAGCCATTCCATAAGCGATCCCATGGATATTCATCTGATCGACAAAGCCAGCGGCCGGGACATGGACAAGCTCGACGGTAAGGAGTGGATCGGCTTTTGGGATGAGTCGAAGTATCAATAGCCCGTGCATGCGGCTATAGCTCGCTAGATGCCCAGCAACGAAGAAGAACCCTACTACCTGCCTCTTGGCGACGAGATCGAGGTCTTCGAGGCGGCTGCGCGTGAATCGCTACCGGTGCTGCTAAAAGGCCCCACGGGCTGCGGGAAAACCCGCTTCGTCGAATACATGACCTGGAAGCTGTTGCCGCGAACAGCCGACCGCCAGACCCCCCTTATTACGGTTGCCTGCAACGAGGACCTGACCGGAAGCGACTTGGTCGGGCGTTTCCTGATAAGAGGCGACGAGACCGTCTGGAACGACGGCCCCCTAACCCAAGCGGTACGCAACGGCTGTCTGTGCTACCTCGATGAAATCGTCGAGGCACGCAAAGACACCATGGTGTTGATCCATCCGCTCACCGACCACCGGCGTATATTGCCGATCGACAAACTCGGAATCATTATCGATGCCCACCCGGACTTCATGCTGGTGGTGTCGTACAACCCCGGCTACCAATCGGTGCTAAAGGATCTCAAGCCGTCCACGCGGCAGCGTTTCGTAACTTTGGAGTTCGACTACCCACCCCGCGACAAGGAAGCGGAGATCATTGCCCATGAAAGCGGGGTTTCCCTCGACATCGCCATGGACCTAGCCCACCTGGGCGAACGGGTCAGAGAACTCAAATCTGGAGGCCTCGAAGAAGGCGTCAGCGCGCGCCTGCTGGTCTATGCGGGACAACTGATCGAGCGTGGACTTTCGCCGCGGCGGGCCTGCGAAGCCACGGCGGTGCGGGCGCTCAGCGACGATGCGCAAACACAGGCCGGGGTCGCCGAACTGGTCTACTCGATCTTCCCGTAGCCTGCGGGGGCGGCAGGGTGAGTTCTCCGAATCCCGTGCGCAGCTGGCTAGACAGCCGCCACCTGCGTGACAGCCCGGAAGGCGCCCGTGCGCTGGAGCTTTTCGAGCGGCTCGACTCCAGCAACCGCAGCGAATTGCTCGAACACGGCGACCGTCTGGCTTGCCACTCGGTAGCGCTCGCCCACATCTACTTCGTCTCCGCCACCCGCGCCTACGAAGAACTCGGACAGCGGCGCAAGCGCTGGGAGCGACAGGGATTCGAGTTGCTCGGCGAGTCGGGAAGCGGACGCGAAGCCGCACAAAGTTACTTCACTCTCGATCCCAAACAGCTCGACCGTATCTCTGATGCCGCCTACCTCGCCTGGGCAGCGGCCGTTGCCGGCGTCGGCGCGCATTCGCGGCGTCTTGCGACGCGTTTCGTGGAAACTTGCGGGAAAGCCCTTTGCGCCCATCCGCGAATCGAGGCCGGACAAGTCGAAAGTTGGCAGCAGGCGAGCCGCAAGATTCTCGCGGCGGGAGGTTGGCGCGGCGAGTTTCTGGCCTCCGGACTCATCGATTCGATGCAGTGCTTGCTACCGCTACTGGCGCCCGGCGCGGTCGAGGCCTGGGCGTCGATCGTCTCGGCCTTCGGCGCTAGCGGGAGAAGCCCGCGGATTCCGCCGGCCCCCAAAACTCTGGCCGCCTCGAGTCTGCCCCAACGCACGCGGGCTCTGGAACTGTGCGCGAAGATCGCCGCCATCGATCCCCATGCAGCGGTCCATCTGCTCGAGAAACTCCCGCTTGCAATGGCTGCTCTTCCGTCCCGCGCCTGCGAGCGGCTGATCGACGCGCTGGCCGAATGCGGCACGGCCGCCGATACAAGCGACGCCGTCGGCATGATACCCGCCATGGTACGCGGCATCCCCGATGACGATCTTGACAGGCTATACTCGCACTTAGCGGAACTGAGCGGGGGCTTCCCGGCCGGCATCAGCGCCTATCTGCGCCATATCGACCGCGCTTTCGAAGAAAGCGGCGGCGAAAGTATCGATCTGTGGGTGGCGCGCGGCATCGAGATCGCCGAACGCAACCCGGCCGCCGGATTGGCCCATTTCCGCCTGCAGAGCCGGACCTCTCACAAGATACTGACTCAGCACAGCACCGCCGTCGCCTTCGAAGAAGTGGAGGCTTTACTGCTGCGCTATCTGCTGATGATGTCGCGGCGCTCCTTTCAGTTTCTCGCCAGCTCCGGAATCTGGTACCGGCCGATGCTGACACCGCCGGAAGACACTACGTTGCGCCTCCCCGAACGCATCGACATCTGCCGCACCGCCGAAGAAAACCAATCGCTGTACAAGCTGACGGTGGCCCACATCGCGGGACGGTGGGAATACGGTACTTACGACTTCTTGTGCGAAGAACTGATGGAACGCGGCTCGAGCTTGCCCGACAGCGAAGCGGCGCAACGACGTGAGCGCGAAGACATCATCGGTTTTCTCGATAGCTTTCCCAATCCCTTGTTGGCTTCGGCACTGTTCGTGCTTCTCGACGGTGTACGCATCGACGCATGTCTGGAACGGGATTTCGCCGTACTAAGGGACGAGCTGGACCGGATGGGGCGCTTTTATGCGGCCAACCCCAGACCGGAAGCCCGCGACCGCTACGGTGAGCGCTTGCTCGAAGCGCTGTTCATGATGAGCGTTGGCCGTCTAAACTCCGGGCAACTCGAACCGCGGCTCAGACGGCAGGGACAGCTTCTCGAGTCCACCCTTGAAGTGCTGCGCTCTGCACAAGCAACCGTCTATGACAGCGCGGCTCTGCTGTTGAGCTACTACGGCTCCCTGCAGTTCGCAGAAGTAACGGCCGGCGACGAAGACGGCGACGCAATGTTTGGTGATTTCGGCGGAGCCACCGTCATCGATCCCTTCGAATATCTAGACGGGGAAGACGGCGCTGTGGCCGGCGGCGACGCCAGTGAAGCAGCCGCTGATGGCGATGACTCGAGCGCGGGCGAGCGCTTCGACGAAGGTTCGGTCGAACTCGAATTGAGCCCCGATCAAGACGGGGAAGACGGTGGCCGGCCGATCAGCGCCGAGCAACTCCGCCGCCTGCTCGAAAGCGGTGTCGACATCGAAATATCCGAAGCCCGCGGCGAAGTGGGCGAGGGGCTCGGCCTCTACATTACCGACCTGATGGGCAAGGTCCCTGCCGAGGTCCTCGAGCAGTTGCGCAACAAGATCGCCAAAGGAGACCACGCGGAGGCCCGAGCATGGCTGAGCAACCGTGGCGGCAACGACTACAGTCTCTACGACGAGTGGGACTACACCATACGCGACTACCGGCGCCGCTGGTGCCGGGTTTACGAAGTCGACTGTAGCTGTGACACCGGAGAATACTTCAGCCGCTTCCTCGCACGCTCGGACGATCTGATACAGCGCGTTCGCCACGGCTTTCAATCGATGCGTCCGGAGCAGTTCGTCAAGGTCCGGCGCATGCGTGACGGCGACGACTTCGACCTAAACGCATTGGTGGAAGCACACGCCGAGCGGCGTAACCGTAAAACGCCTTCGGAGCGCCTCTACATCGCGAGACGGCGTGAACAAAGAGATGTCGCAACTTTGTTCCTGGTCGATATGAGCGCATCCACCGACGAACCGCTTCCCGGCGAAAGCGGCGGCGGCCCCGGCTCCGGAGAAGCTTCGCGCCGGGTCATTGATCTGACCAAGGATACGCTGGCGTTGATGTCGCAAGTTCTCGAAGAGATCGGCGATGCCTATGCCGTCTACGGTTTCTCCGGCCACGGCAAGGACAACGTGGAAATATTTCCGGTTAAATCCTTCGGCGAACGGCTCAGCGACAAAGTCAAAGCCCGGCTGGGCGGAATCGAACCCAAACGTTCAACCCGCATGGGAGCAGCCTTGCGTCATTCGAGCGAAAAGCTGGCCAGGGTATCGGCCAAATCGAAACACTTGATTCTCCTGAGCGACGGATTCCCCCAAGACTTCGATTATGGAGACGACCGGCGATCGAACATCTACGGCATCCGCGACACAATGACAGCCCTGCAAGAAGTAGAACGCGAAGGCGTACGCAGTTTTTGCATAACCGTCGACCCCGCCGGCCACGACTACCTACGCGATATGTGTCCCGTCTCCCAGTACGCAGTGATCGCAAACATCGCCGAACTCCCCGAGGAGTTGCCGAGAATCTATCGCCAAGTCACCCGGCTCTGAGCACGCGGCGGCCGCGCATCCTCGAGGATCATCTCGCCTTCGGCGACCGTGCGGAAGCAGTTCGTCATCCGGCCGGGTAGGGGGAGCACTGCATGGACGACGCGCATCCCGTCCACGACGACTCGTCATCCGGCCGGGTAGGGGGAGCGCAGTCAGACGATCCGTCCGCAGATCCCGGTTCCGCCGCCGCTGATCTCCACTTGCGCGATGCCGTGTTCAGCCGGCACCGAGCACGAGCAGAAGTAGTGCGCCGAGAACCAGCGCAACGCCCACGAGTTCGAGCCGATTCACACGCTCGTGGAAGAACAGGTACGAAGCGGCGAAAGTGAACAGCAGCTCGATTTGTCCCAGCGCCCGTACGTAGGCTGCCTTTTGCAAAGTCATCGCCGTGAACCAACCGACCGATGCCGCCATTCCTGCGATTCCGACCGCGGTCGCAACGCCGAGATGGCGGCAGATTGCCGCAAACTGCTCCCGCTCCCCTAGGGCAAGCCACAGCGTCATTATCACCGTCTGCGCGCCCAGCACCCACACCAGCGTGGTTGCAGCAGCGAGAAAGGCGTTGGGTTCTCCCAGGGAAAGGGCAGCGCCGCGGTAACAGACGGCGGCAATACCGAAACCGGCACCCGCTACTACACCGTTGGCTGCCGATCGCTTGCTTTGCCCGGAAAGCAGAACATCGGAGCCGAAGCCGCTGCGTGCATTCGAAAGAATGATCACGCCGATCAAGCTGATGCCGATCGCGCCCGCTGCCGTTGCGCTTACCGAGTCACCGAGAAACACGATGCCGAACAGTGCGGTCTGCACCGTCTCAGTCTTGGAATAGGCGGTGCCGACGGCAAAATTGCCGCTACTTACGGCCGCGACAAGTGTCATGGTGCCAACGATCTGTGCAACTCCACCGACTAGCGAAATCGCCAGGAATTGCGGATGCGCGCTGGGCAGACTCACCCCGAAGCCTGTTGCCAACGCCCACGCGTAGAGCAGGGCGGGCGGCAGGCCGAAGGCGAATCGTGTATACGAGGCGCCGGCGGTCGAGAGTTCGTCTCTGAGATGACGCTGAAGTGCGGAACGCAGATTCTGTGCGAACGCGGCGGCGACGGTCAGCGGTATCCAGAGTTCCACATTTTCGACCAGATCAATTTCCTCTACCTTGAAGTCGTCCTACTTTATATTGCTTGCCATGGTTACTTACCTAGCGTCCCTGGCGGTTGGCCATCAACGTAAGCTGTTTGGACGCGAGGATGCGGCGGTCGGCGGTAACGAGGGTGAGCCCCATCACTGCGGCCGTTGCCGCGATGAAGCGGTCGGCTGGATCGCCGTGCGGTAGGTCGAGCGTGCGGCTTCGTAGTGCGATCTCGTGAGTAAGAGGCGCCTCGCGCATCGGTGCACGCTCGTTGGCCATAGCGAGCCAAGTGTCGAGATCCTGGGCGATCTCGATCCGGCCGCGTTCGACAAGAAGCGCAAATTCCCAAGTGCTGACCGGCGAGAGCCAAAGCTCGTTGTCAGCCTTCGACAGTGCTCGCCTGACGCGGGCGGTCAGGCGGGTAGGATCGAGCAAGCTCCACAGCCACACGTGCGTGTCGAGCAGCAGCCTCACGACCCAAGAACTTCCCATTCATCCTCGCCGGCCACCGCTTCGACGATATCGCCGATGATCCGGCCATTCTCAGCCATAGATCCGATCCACGTCTCCGTCCGTTCCCGCACCGAAGGCGGCACGATCTCCGCAACCGGTTTGCCGAAGCGCGTGACTAGAACCGGCTGATGCGTCTTGCGAACTTTCTCGAGTACGCCGAGACAGGTTGCCTTGAACTTCGAGATCGCAATCTCTTCCATGACCTGGATATACCATGGTCTGAGACCATGGTCAATATATATATAAAACCTCTCCAGAAACACCGCAATGAACACTGCCATCAACCAAATGGGTAATCATGTGGTAACCGATATGGCGTAATTACGCGTGCCATGCCGACTTAGTCCATGACTCAACCTCGATCGGATAATGGCCGATGGAAGTGGATATCCACGAGGCCAAGCGCATGAACCTGCCCGGCATATTCATTGGTCCGACTAGGTGGATGATGGGTTGGCGATAGCGTAGACCGGCTCAGCGGCTTTTCTCGACACCTATCCGCGGACACCACTTTTCGATGCTGCATGTGCTGCACATGGGCGACAGCGGCTTGCACAGGGTCTGCCCATAGGAAACCAGCAAATCGTTGATCTCCAGCCAGTAGCGCTGCGGGAGCTTGCCGCGCAGAGCCGTCTCGGTGTGCTCCGGGGTCTTGGTGTCCACGTAACCCCAGCGATTAGTGATACGGTGGACGTGAGTGTCCACGCATATACCCGGCTTCCCATAGCCTGCGGTCACCACTAGGTTGGCCGTCTTGCGGCCTACGCCCTTGAACTGTAAAAGCGTGTCGATGTCGTCGGGGACCCGGCCGTCGAAGTCCTCGACGATACGCTGTGCCATGGCCACTAACTGCGGCGCTTTGGTCTTGTAAAAACCTACCGGATAGATCGCCGCTTGAACCTCGGCAGCGTCGGCCCGTGCCAACGCGTAGACATCGGGCGCAAGTGAGAACAAACGCTTCGAAGCCTCGGTAGTGGTCCCGTCTTGCGTGCGCAAACTCAGGATGCAAGACGCGAGTACGCGATAAGGCTCGCGAGTGGTCTGCGCAATGAAGGTGACGACCGGAGCATCGGAGAGTTGGTAATGCCGGCGCAAGTGTTTGATCACGTAAGGTAGCCGGCGATTGTCGACACCCTTGGCGCGCTTCCCCGCGCGCCGCGCGGGGCCACGTTTCTCCTTGCTACTCATGCTCTCCGCCTAACCCGCATTATTCATGAAACCTCGTCGCGAGAGTCGCAAGCGCCCGTGAGATCGGCCCAAGCGCAGCGATTAGGCCCGCAGGCGTACTTACAGTACGTCGAGGGCCGAAAAGCGAGCACGGGCCGAGATTGCGGGCGATTGAGGCTCGTAGCAGAGGTTTCAGTAGAGTCGAGATGTGGCGCGGTGGCACAAGGGAGGACCTATCTGTTGCCGACCCTTTCGGTTGTCGG
>JAJRWY010000125.1 GCA_024276575.1 Candidatus Binatota bacterium | reverse complement strand
TCGACGAAGTACTTAGCGAAACCCGTGACTGCTCGGAGATCTTCGAGAACTTCGAGCCGCGCATTGCCACGGACGGCAGCTACCGGCGGCTTTACCGCAGCAGCCATGCCTACCATGGCGCGCATCCGTTTACGGCTTGGTATTTCGGCGCGCGTGCGTTGAGGCACGCGGGGCGGGTGATCGTGGCCGGCGGCGATGCCGAGACTGCGGCAAGGATGGGCTTCGAGGCTGCCCCCTCGGTGGGGACTGCGCTGGCGATGGCGCGCGAGAGCCACGGCCACGGCATGACGCTGAGCTATCATGTAACTCCGCCGAGCTACGTCTGCCGCATGGTCGAGTGGGGCGCCGGCTGATAGCCGGGCGGGTGATACCGGGACGCGTTTGGCCTATATTCGACGGAGCGTGACTGGTTTCCAGCAAGACGGTGCCGCTAAGCCTGTGATTCTCCTGGTTAACCTCGGCACTCCCGAGACTCCTACCGCGGCGGGAGTAAGGCGTTTCCTACGTGAGTTTTTGTCGGATCCGATGGTCGTAGACTGGCCGCGCGCGTTGTGGAAGCCGCTGCTCGAGGGGATCATCCTGCGTACCCGGCCGCCCAAGGTGGCACACATGTATGAGTCGATCTGGACTGCTGAGGGCTCTCCGCTAGCCGCGGGCACCAAGGCCATGGCCGGCGGGTTGGCGCGTTTGCTCGAGCCACGGGCCGACGTTGAATACGCCTACCGTTACGGACGGCCCGGACTGCGAGCGCGCCTGCAAGAGTTGTCGGCCCAAACGCGTCCGGTAGTGGTAGTGCCGTTATTCCCACAACGAACCGCCTCGAGTTCCGAGACCATACTGAGGCTTGCCGAGCGAGTCGTGAAGAACTCGGATGCGTTGCAGTTGAGTATTGCGCGGATTGCTCCCGACGATAGTGGCTACATCGAAGCGCTTGCCGATGTGTTGACGCGCTCGATGCAAGAATCGGGGCGCGAGGCCGAGCATCTTCTCATCTCCTTCCACGGCATTCCCGCCCGCGTGGACCGCGGCGAAGCCGGACTTTATCAACAAGACTGCCGGGCCACTGCCGGTGCGCTACTCGATAAACTCAATTGGCCGCGTGAGCGCGCCACCCTGACCTATCAGTCGCGTTTCGGCCCCGAGCGCTGGCTGCGCCCCACCACTGCCGGCAAACTGGCCGAACTGCCGCCGGCGGGGGTGCGCAGCGTGGCACTGATCGCCCCCGGCTTCTTGACCGACGGTCTAGAGACCCTCGAGGAACTCGGCATCCGCGGCCGCAAGTCCTTTATGGAAGTCGGCGGAGAGCACTTCGTGCTGGCACCCGCGGTCGCCGGCCATGCGTCTTTGTTGGCTTCCTTGGCCGGTTTGCTAGAACCGCATTTACAGGCGACAGTGAAAGTGTGAGCAGGCTACAGCGGGGGACAGCGAGGAGTGATGGCTGATCAAAGCAAGGACGGTAAGAGCGGGTCTCGACGGGAAGCCGGCTGGGAAGTTACGGCGGAACTGTTGGCCCGTTACGACCGCCCAGGCCCGCGCTACACGAGCTACCCGACGGCTCTCGAGTTTCACGAGGGGGTGGATGCCGCAGCTTGCGAGGCCAAGCTGGCGGAGGCCGACGCCAAAGTCGACGAGCCTTTGTCGATGTACATCCATCTGCCCTTTTGTGAGGAGCGCTGCGAGTTTTGCGGCTGCAACGTAATCATCTCCCCGGACAAATCCCGGGCCATTCCTTACCTCGGCCTGCTGCGCCGCGAGATGGAATTGCTGGCCGAGCGCTTGCCCCGGCGCCGCAAACTCTCACAATTACACTTCGGCGGCGGCACCCCTACCTACTATAGCCCCGAGCAACTCACCGCCTTGCTCGAAGAGCTGTTCTCCTATTTCACTCCGGTCGAGGGCGCCGAGCTTGCGGTGGAAGCCGATCCGCGGGTGACCGGCGAAGATCACGTGGCCGCACTTGCCGGGATGGGCTTCAATCGCATTTCCTTCGGCGTTCAAGATTTCACGCCTGAAGTGCAAAGAGCGATCGGGCGTGTTCAGTCGGTGGAAGAGACGGAGGAGTTCGTCAAGCACTCGCGCAAGCACGGTTACGCGGGCATCAACATCGATTTGATCTACGGATTGCCCTATCAAAAGCCCAGCGATATGCGCCGCACCGTCGATACCGTAATCGAGATGGGTGCCGATCGCGCCGCAGTCTACTCTTTTGCCTACGTCCCCGGGATGCACGGCAACATGCGCAAGCTGCCGGCCGAAGCGCTGCCCGGGCGCGATGAGAAGTTCGCGCTGTTCGCCATTGCCCGCGAGCGTTTCCTCGAAGCGGGATACGTCCCCATCGGCATGGACCATTTTGCGCGGCCGGAAGACGAACTCGCGATTGCGCGTCGTGAAGGGCGTTTGATGCGCAACTTTCAAGGCTACACCGTGGTGCCGGCCGAGGACGTAGTGGCGCTCGGTATCTCAGGCATCGGTGACGTTGCCGGTGCCTACGTCCAGAACTTCAAGAAGCTCAGCCGCTATGAAACGGCGATCGGTGAAGGCCGCTTGCCGGTGCAGCGTGGCGTGGTTTTGAGCGACGACGATCTGCTGCGCCGTGCGGTCATACGTGAACTGATGTGCAACTTCGCGGTGGATATGGCGGGCATCGAAGCGGATTTCGATGTTGATTTCACTGAGTACTTCGCTGAAGACCTAGCCTTGCTCGACGAGCACGTCGAGGCCGGGATGGTCGAGGTAGGCGGTGGCCGCATCCGCATCACCGAACTCGGCGAATTGTTCGTGCGCAACCTCGCCATGTGTTTCGACCGCTACCAACGCGAGGAGAGACCCGAGGACAAGCGCAAGAGTTTCAGCCGCACGGTCTAGGCTCGCTGCATAGCGTTCATGAGTTATGGTTAAAAAACTGGTTGTTGTCGGCGGCGGTATTTCCGGCTTGGCGGCCGCGCGTGCGGCGGTGGACGAGGCGGCGGCGAGGGGAACGGCCATCGACGTTACGGTGCTCGAACGTGGGGCCGCCGTGGGCGGCAAGGCGTCGAGCAAGCGGGAAGGCGGCTGGCTGGTCGAGGGCGGTCCCGCCGGTTATCTCGACAACGAGCCCGTAATGGCAGGCCTGGTGGAGTCGGCGGGTATGGAAGCCGACTTGGTTCAGGCCTCCGATGCGGCGGCCAAGAGATTCATCGTGCGCGGCGGCCGTATGCGGCCGGTCGATCCCAACCCCATCGCTTTCGCCCGTTCGGGGCTGCTCAGCGTGGGCGGGATGCTGCGACTGGCCGCCGAACCGCTGATCCGCCCGCGGCGTAACTCGGCGGATGAGAGCGTCTGGGACTTCGCGGCTCGCCGCATCGGCAGCCAGGCCGCCGATCGCTTGATCGCGCCGATGGTGCTGGGTGTTTTCGCCGGTGATGCGCGTGCCCTGTCCCTGCGATCCGCCTTCCCGCGTCTTGGCGAACTCGAGGATCAACACGGCTCACTGGTGCGCGGTATGATCGCCTCGCGCAAGAAGAACTCAGGCGGTCCCGCGGGACCCGGCGGCAAGCTCACTTCGTTCAGGGATGGCCTGCAATCGTTTCCTGCGGCCTTGGCCGGCAGCGGTGGTTTCCGCGTGCGTTGCAATGCGGAAGTAGAGGCCGTCATTGCCTCGGTGGCCGGTGGTTGGAGCGTGCGTATAGCCGGCGATGGTGAAGCGTTGCCGGCCAACGCATTGATTCTGTCCGGGGAGCCCTGGGCCATGGCCTCGATACTGCGTCCCAACGCGTCCGAGATAGCCGACCAACTCGACGCCATTTATTGCCCTCCGGTTACGGTGATGGGGCTGGGCTTCAGCGGCGGCGTATTGCAACGGATGCCGGTGGGTTTCGGCGTGTTGATCCCGCGGGGCGAAGGGTTCCGCATACTCGGATCACTTTGGGAGACGCACATTTTTCCCGGCCGCAGTCCAGAAGGGGGCCTGTTGGGGCGTGTCATGATCGGCGGCGCGGTGGACCCCGAAGCCGCTGCATTGCCCGACGACGAGTTGCTCATGCTGGTACGAAAAGATCTCGCACGATTGATGAATCTGCACGAGCAACCGGTCTACCATCGCATCGTGCGCTGGGAGCGCGCGATTCCACAGTATGAGCTTGGCCACAGCAGGCGTGTCGCCGAGATCGAAGCCGCGCTGAACGATCATCCCGGCTTGTTCATCGCCGGCAACGGTCTCTATGGAATCGCTTTCGCGAAGGCCGCGGCAGCCGGCGCCGCTAAGGGCCGGGCCGCGGCAGCTTGGCTGGCCGGCTAGAAGTCGTCGAAGTCGGCCGGCAGCCATTTGATATTGTTGGGGCCCGGCTTGCGTTTGCTGCCACCGAGATCCTTGAAGATGAGATTCAGGGGCGAGGGGCGGAGGCTGTTCGGTAGGGGCAAGTAGGCCGAGCGTGCCCAATTGCAGGCAGGGTCGATTCCTGCCCATAGCTTGACCGGGTTCAGGGGCGCACGGTTGCGGAGCGTCACGTGCGTTGTGTCGCGACCGGCGTTTTCATGTAAGAGCGCGGTTGCGGCGTCGAACAGTTCGGGATCGAAATCACCCAGCAGCACTTCGACTCCGGCCTTGCGAGCGGGTGCGAAAACTCTCACACGCGAAGGCCGGCGCACTGCACGGTAGGGGCCCAAAGGGGAGGCGAGCCGCCAAGCCAGAGCCTGCGGGCTCCATACCTTCTGCAAATCCAGGCCGGCTCCGGCCTCGGCTGCCGTAGCAGGCGCCGCAGTGGCTTCAATCGTTGCAGTATCCGCCGTTGCAGCGCCATGCGTCGCAGCATCAGTCGTTGCAGTGTTCTCCTTCGCCTTCGCAGCGCTAGGCACCGCGGCTTGGGTTACCGCAAGGTCTGCTATGGGGGCAGCAGGCGCCGTAGTTCCGCTCGAGGCCCTGGCGGCGGGTTCGAGGCCGGCTACGCCGCCGAGTCCGAGCCTTACTTCCAGTGGCCTCAGTAGTTCGAACCCGACTTTGTTGATGAAGCCGGACGTGCTCGCATCGTTGGTTACAGCGACTCCGAACTCGTATCCGTGGTCTTGCGCTTGCGCATAGATTTGTTGGGCCAGCGAGAAGTAGAGCCCGCGGCCGTGGTAGCTGGGATGGGTGGCGGCGTTCATCGACATCACTCCACGCGCTTCGATTCCGAACAGGCGGGCCTCTAGAGGCTGTACCACGCAGTGGCAGACCAAGCGGCCTTGGTCGTAAACGTTCAAGCCCAAGGCCCGGCCGGCTGGATTCTCCGCGTATTGCCAATGGAGAAGGCGGGCGTTCAAATGTCCGGCGATCGGCATGGCCAGCCGCAGCAAGCCAACGCAATCATCGAGCCCGGCGGGTGTGAGGTCGAGTGCGCGGATCTCCATGGCTAAGCCGGCTCTTCGTTCTCGCTTTGCGCGTCTTTGGCTCCTTCCTGTGTAGCGGTATCGAGGTGCGGAGCACGGTCGCGGAACAAGTCGCGAAAGGTGTTGCTGCTCAGTGTAGCGCGTTCACGAAGGCGCCCTTCACTGAAATAGTAGCGAGCCAAAGCGGGGCGATGTTGCCAGATCGTACGCTCGTCTTCGGCTGCGGCTCCAGGGTGCAGTAGCAATTCGACCTTGGCATCCGCGAAACCGCTACGTTCCAGTTTCGCCAGCGCGGATGCCACGACCTTCTCGCTCATGTTTCCGGAAAACAAGAGGCCGACGAAGCGGTCGCAGTGCGCGATACCGGTCTCATCGAGTAGCCGCATCGGACGGCGCGAGAGCGCCTTCAACAAGAGATGCTTGGCCATATTGGGTCCGAGATGGTTGGCCGGCGACACACCGGCCTTGCCGACGAGGAAGAACGGTTCATGCAGTGTCCGTACATAGGAGAAGGGAAAGTGCTCGTGGACCTCCATCAGCGCGTCAAAAACGATCGGAATCATCTGGTAGTGGCGGTGGCCGTCTATGCGAAACCCACGTTCCATACCCAGCGCGCGGCCTACGCGTGAGATCTGCGCCGATGCTTCACGGAAGATCTGTTTTCGTAAACGCCGTCGATACAGCGCCGAACTGTGAAAAGACGCCGCCAGCAAGGAGGCGAAAGAGCGGCAGAACTCGCCTCTTTCGTCGATCAGCAGGTCGACGTCTCCACTCCAGCACAGGGGCCGGCCTTCGACCAAGTTGAGGTGTACGGAAAGAGCGAGCCCCCGGCGTTTCTTGTACTCGGCTATCGCGTAGTCGAAGGCCTCACCGTTGGCTACTATGCTGCAACTGTTGAGGTAGCCGCCGTCGAATGCGGCTAAAATGCCGTCGCTGATGTTCCGCGACAGCCCGAGATCATCGGCGCTTACAGTGCATTCCATGGTGTTCTATCCGTTGCGCCGCCTTGCTGATCCCGCCGCTGCACTCCGTGGTGCTTGCCGTGCTGTGTCACGAGGTGCTCCCGCTGCTGCTTCCGGTGTTGTGTCCTATGTTTCCTCACGTAGTGTGCCCGCGAGTGCTTCCCGTGCAGCTCTCCGTGTCGGGCGCGGGGTGTTCCCCATAGCGCTTCCCGTACAGCGCCAGGTGGCGTTCTACGTAGCAGCTCCCGCTCTCTCTCGTTGCGTAGCTACGGGTCAAGTCTCTGAGCCGAGTATGTAAGCGAAGATCAACGGGGCTACGATGGTGGCGTCGGATTCGATGATGAACTTCGGGGTGGACGCATCGAGTTTTTCCCAGGTGATCTTTTCGTTCGGGACGGCGCCGGAATACGACCCGTAACTCGTCGTCGAATCCGAAATCTGGCAGAAGTAAGCCCACAGCGGAGTATCCTCTATGTGAATATCCTGTCTCAGCATCGGCACCACGCAGATCGGGAAATCGCCGGCGATGCCGCCGCCGATCTGGAAAAACCCGATCGCATGCTTCTCGGCGACGTCGCGGTACCAGCCCGCCAGCGCCATCATATACTCGATGCCTCCGCGTACGGTGTGCACCTTGCGGATGCGTCCCTGCAGGCAGTGCGCGGCGAAGACGTTGCCCAAGGTCGAGTCTTCCCAACCTGGTACGAACAGGGGCAGGTTCTTTCGGCAAGCGGCCATTAGCCAACTGTCTTCCGGGTCTATCTGATAAAACTCCTCGAGGTTCGCATCACGCAGGATCTGATAGAGGAACTCATGGGGGAAACGGCTTTCGCCGGCCTGCTCGGCTTTCAGCCACTGCTCGGCAATGATCTTTTCGACACGGCGAAACGCTTCTTCCTCCGGTATACAGGTATCGGTTACACGGTTGAGCTTGCGTGCGAGCAACCCTGCTTCGTCTTGCGGGGAGAGGTGGCGGTAATGCGGCACCCGCACGTAGTGGTCGTGTGCGAGCAAGTTGAAGAGGTCTTCTTCGAGGTTGGCGCCGGTGCAGCAGATAGCGTGAACCTTGTCGCGGCGGATCATCTCGGCCAGCGATATTCCGAGTTCGGCAGTGCTCATCGCGCCTGCCAGCGTCATCATCATTCGTCCGCCGCCGTCGAGAACCTGCACATAGGCTTCGGCCGCCTCCACCAGGGCCGCCGCGTTGAAATGCCGGAACTGCCGCTTTAGGAAGCCGGCAATCGCTTTGTTGTCGTCACTCATCGCTGTGTTCCTTGCATGGCGGCCAGACATTGCCTGAGCCCGTCGAGCAACTCGACACGAGGTTCGTAGCCCAGCTCCTCGCGCGCACGCTCGATGCTATAGTGGTACTGCCGTCCGATCACGCGGACAGCATAACGGGTCAGACGCGGGGTTTCGCCCTTCAACCAGGCCTGCATTTCGATGAGCGCGGCCGCAACCATGGCTATAGGGTAAGGGAGCCTCTGTGTCGGTGCCGGTACTCCCAGTTCTTCAGCCATCGCGGTGAGCATGGTCTTCCAACTCGGGTTGTCGGGATTACTGAGGTTGTAGACTCCGCCCACCGCACGCGGGTCGACTAAGGCCTTGGTTATCAACTCGACCGCGTCATCGACATGAACTAGGTCCACGGTGTTGTTGCCACTGCCGATGATGCGTGCAGTTCCGGTTTTCAGATTCTCGACTAGTTTGGGCAGGAACTTGTCGTCGCCGGGTCCATAGATGACCGTCGGGCGGATGATGGTAAGGTCGAGCTTGCCTTCGTCGGCCAGGGTCCCGAGTATGCGCTCGGCGTCTATTTTGGTGTCGCCGTAGGGATCGCCGATCTTGCGTAATGGCGCGTCTTCGCTCAGTTCGCGGCCGGCTACGCGCCCGTAGACCGAAACCGAACTCATGTGAAGGAATCGCCTTATGCCTGCCGCGCAGGCTTCGCGGGCGATGTTGGCGGTGCCGTCGCGATTGATCTCGTTGCAGCGTTTGAAGGTCTGGCCGTAGCCGACGGCCCCGGCCAGATGCACCACTGCGTCTTGTTCGACCAGTTTCCCTTCGAGGCTGGCGGGATCGGTTATGTCCCCGCGTACTATTCTGGTCGCGCCCCAATCAGGCTCGGGTTCCGAAGGCAGCAACATCGCTGTCATCCAGTGGCCTTCGTCTGCGAGCCGGGCGATCAAGCGCCGGCCGATGAATCCCGTAGCTCCCGTCAACAGTACCCGCATTCTAACCGGTCTCCTGCTTGCTCACGTTATTGCGGACCTGAGAGTTCGCCGCGCAAGTTATTGGCGCCTATCCGGGCTTGCACGCTAGCCCACGACTCGCGAGGCAATGCGCTCGGCCAGGGCGGGGCAGAAGCGGTTCAACGCGACCATGAACTTGCCGCCCGTGGTCAGTACGGTTTCACGACGCCGTTTGGCGCAAGCCTCGAGTATCGCCGCCGCCGCATCGGCAGCCGGCATTACCGAACCCGCCGTCATTCCCTCCTCCGCGCGCGGCCGGCCGTCGGCGCCGAGTGCGGTCGAACGAATTTCGGTTTCGGTGTAGCCCGGACACACCAATCCTACATGTACTGTGCTGCC
Source organism: Candidatus Binatota bacterium (assembly GCA_024276575.1). Lineage (GTDB taxonomy): Bacteria > Desulfobacterota > Binatia > UBA1149 > CAITLU01 > JAJRWY01. Next base: position 10,784 of record JAJRWY010000125.1, on the reverse strand, counting down.
GCGGTACTCCACCCGCAAAGATTCGAACAGCCCCTGAATCGCGAACTTGGCGGCGGCATAACCGCTACGCGTCGCGAAGCCGCGCTTTCCCACTACCGAGCTTATGAAGATCAAACTGCCGCCACTCGCACGCAAATGCGGAAGCGCATACTGCGACATATAGACTGAGCCGAAGTAGTTGACCCGCATCATGTCTTCAAAAACCCTTGGATCGCTTTCTTCGAAGAGCGCATTCATCGAGGCGCCGGCATTGTTTATAAGCAGGTCGAGTTTGCCGAAACGTTCCACTGCGGTTTCGATGGCGTGCCGGCACAGTTCTCGATCTCCTACATCTCCACAAACCGCCACTGCCCTGTCGTTTCCGATCCGCTCGACCAGTTCGTCGAGTTTGTTCGCACGCCGGGCGACCATGCAGACCCTCGCCCCGCCGGCCGCCAACTGCAGGGCCAATTCGCGACCTATACCGGAGGATGCGCCGGTTACCACCGCGACGCTACCGTCCCTGCCTCTGCCTGCCTGCGAGAGTGAAGCCGTTTTCATACCGTGGCCTCCAAGCCCATCCGTGAGAAGGTCTCGCTCAGCTCTCCGTAGAAGGGGCCATCCGGAGGTGCTATGCCCAGAGCCTTTCTGTTGCTGGCTAGGCGCGGCAGCTTGGCTTCCCAGAGGTGGTTGTACGGCAGCAGAGTAAGCCGTTCTATTCCGGCTTCGGCGAGGAAGCGGCAAGTGGCCTCTATGTTCTCCCGGCTGGTGTTGAGTTCGGGCACTACCGGCATCCTTACTTCGAGTGCTGCGCCTTGCCCGGCCAGGTAGCGCAGGTTGGCGAGCACTTCCTCGTTGCGCTTGCCGGTAAGCTGCCGGTGCTTGTCCGAGTCCATGATCTTGAGATCGAAAAGTACCAAGTCTACCAGCGGCGCGACACTTTGTATCAACTCACGCGGATATGCTCCGCAAGTTTCAATGGCTGTATGGATGCCCCGCTCGCGCAACAAGGGCAAGAAATCCGCAAGGAAGCGCCACTGCAGCACTGGTTCACCGCCGGAAAGTGTGACGCCGCCGCCGCTGCTGGCGAAAAAACTCCGGTCCTTTTCGATCTCGCCGAGCAAGTCCTCACAATTCATCCTGCGCCCGACTAGGCTCAGCGCGTCGGCCGGGCAAACATCCACGCAATCGCCGCAGTCGGTGCAGCGTGAGAAATCGACACGGTTCTCGATCCTGTCATCGAGCGCTTGTTCGGGGCAGGAGGGAAGGCAGTCGCGGCATCCCTCGATGCAGCGGTCGGCGTAGTAGGCAAGCTCGTAGTGGGCCTTGACCGCTTCAGGATTATGGCACCACCGGCAGTCGAGCGAGCAGCCTTTGAAAAAAACTACGGTGCGGATGCCGGGTCCATCGTGCATGGAGAAGCGCTGTATATCGAAGATCAAAGCTTTGCCGTCTTCGCTCATCGCCGTGAGTTCTCCACCGCACCGTCGCTCTCATCATCGGCGTTGTGATCCACCTGCCCGGAGACATCCACCGTCCTGCCGCTTTTATCATCGGCGCTAGGATACGCCTGCTCGGACACACTTACCGCACTGCCGCTTTCATCATCGGCGTTGTGATCCACCTGCGTGGAGACATCGAGGGTTGCGTGCAGCGAATCTGCGGGCCTTACATCCATACAGGCGGGACCACCGGGGGCTCCGTGGAGGCTTCTGGCAATGATGTCGTCCTTCATCGCTTCGGTAAGATCGTTGAAGTAGGCGCTGTATCCGGAAATTCGCACCACCAAGTCGCGGTGGCGTTCAGGATGGGCCTTGGCGTCTATGAGGACCGTGGGGTCGATGATGTTGTATTGGACTTGCATGCCGCCGGCACTGAAATAGCCACGGGTCAATCCGTCCATCAAACGGTTGCCGGCCTCGCCCTGCAGGTAGAGCGGGTCGAGTTTCTCGTTGAGAGCGGCACCGTTGGCGACGTGGTCGCCGCTGGCGGCTACTGCCGACATCAAGGAGGCCGTGGGGCCGAAACGGTCGGCACCGTTTGCCGGAGAGATGCCGTCGCAAAGTGGCCGGCCGGCATGCCGCCCACTGGGCAGAGCGCCCAGGCGGGCACCGAAACCGACATGGGTAGTCATGGTCCAGAATCCCGGTGCGTAGGGGCCGCCGCGCGGGTTACCGTGGGGGCGTACCGTTGCACAATACATTCGCGCGATTCTCGCTGCCCAGTATTCGGCCCGTCCCGACTGCTGTCCGTACTTCGGGACTTTTACCGCGAGCCGGACGCGCAGTTTCTCTTGGCCGGGACCGGCGCGAAAGTCGTCATCGACCGCGTTCATCAACTCGGAGAGGCTGAGGCGCTTTTCCTCGAATACTAATTGCTCGATAGCCGTGAGCGAGTCCGCTACGTCAGCCAGCCCTACGCCTTGCATGCCGCTCGAGTTGTACAGCGCACCACCGGCGGTAACGTCGCGGCCTTTTGTTATGCATCCGTCGACTATGGTCGAGAGGAAGGGTGTGGGACGGAAAGCTGCGTGTGCTTTTTCGATGGAGTCGTTGCCGTCCACCGCCTCTTGCACCATGTATTGCAGCGCTTTCTCAAAGGCTACCGCAATCTCCTCCATACTGCGGTAGCTAGCCCCGGCTCCTTTGGGCGGGTGGAGGATGTCGTCTAGCACCGCCGGCAGCGACAGGAACGCGGCGCCGGCGGCCGGAAAACTCCTGCGTGCGATACCCCATTCCACGCAGCCGACCACTGCATAGTCGCAGGCGTGTTCGTGGCTGGCGCCCAGCTTTTCGAGTGCCGGAACGATGGCCTCGTCGTTGAAGAACGCGGGCATGCCACCGCCTTTCTTCAAAGTTTCGTAGGCCAAGTCTAGGAGTTCGGCAGAGCTGTCGGGGTGGACGCGAAGATGCAGGTTGGGCTGGCGAAGCCGCATATGGTCGTAAGCGCGTAGCAACAGCAGCGAGAGTTCATTGGAAGCGTCACGGCCTTCACTATCGGTGCCACCCAGGGTCAGGCCCGAAGCCGAGGAGAGGCCGGAGAAATACTCGGTGGCCATCGTGTTGAATAGCGGCAGTTGCTCGGCCGCTTTGCCGAGGAAACACCCTAGTAATTCGATCGCGCGGCCGGGTGTGATCTTTCCGGCCTCCAGGTCACGCCGGTAGTAGGGATAGAGGTACTGGTCTATGCGTCCGAACGATACTCCATGCTGGAAGCTCTCCTGGTGGACGATGACGTGGGCAGTGAACAGGCTTTGTAAAGCTTCATGAAAAGTTTCCGCCGGGCCGGCGGGCACGCGGCGGAAGATCTCGGCGAGTTCGAGTAGTTCGCGCGCGCGATGAGGATCCTTGCAGCGTCCGGCTTCCAGCCGGCAGCGGTCGCTCCAACGCTCGGCGAAGGCGATGCCTGCTCTCAGCGTGATCTCGGCGGCCTCGTAGAAGCCTTCCTGTTCGCCGCCGGCGCTACTGTACCCTGCGCCATTGGACCTAGTGCCATCGAAGCCTGCGCCGTTGGGCCCGTTGGATCCAGCGCCGTTTCGAGACCTGCGTTCGTGTAACTCTCGCTTAGCGTCCCGGATCTCGGCAAGCATGCCCGAGAAGCCTTTCTCGATTATGCTTTGATAGTCCGGGGTGACGTGAGAGATGCCCGCAAACTGCGTGAGGATGAAACGGCGCCCCGCCATCAAGGTGTTTTGCAGTTGTGGGTCGGTAGCGAAAAGCGGTGCCCGGGCGAGTATCGATCGTGTGAACCAGAAGGGGAAGACCTCCTCTTCGAGGCGGCGGCGCTGCCCGGCGCTTATCCGTATGGGGTTTACTTCCCGGCGGTCGAGGTCTTCGAGTTCCGCCAGCAGCAGTATCCCACCGAGGTCGGGATGAATGGGTGCTCCGATGCGTTGTGAAGAAAGGTTGCCGACGATCAGTTCGTCATCGTAGATGATGAGTTCTTGGCGCTCGAGCACGTAGGCCAAGGCGTGGGCATAGTCTACGATCAGCGGCCGTGTAGCGCTCCAGCCTTCGAGTTCGCGATAGAGGCTCTGCAAGCCGTTGGAGAGTTGGATCTGCCATTTCGATTGTGGAGTTCCATGACGCAGGTTGTCGTACAGGGCGCGGCTCAGGCCCTTGAAATGTATGGGGGCCAGAACCCGGGTCAGCCCAGGCAGGGGGCAGTGGCCGCGGAAATACTCGGTAATGAGTTCGGCTTTGCTGCTGCACAGGCTGTAAGGGGCATCGAGAAGCGCGGTTCTGATGCGCGAAAGCCGCGCCATATAGGGTTCGCTGCCCGTGGCTTCCACCGGTGCCGCGGGGTGTACGTCGCGTACGCTGCCGGGACTTTCCGCAGCCGCCGCGGGGTGCAGGCCGCGGGCACTTGCATGACTACGAGCCCCTTGTGCCGGGCTTTCTTCCGAGCCTTCAGTTCGCATAGTGAAAACAAAACCCAAAGCCGCTCCCAAGGCAAAGCGCGGTGGTCATTGGCTAGCCCCCGGCAGGGCGGGCGGATTATCGCCGGGTTCAGCTTGCCGAGCGGTTTGTCTCGAGATGCCGGCTGAAGGGGAGACGCCGGAGTGGTCTGCGGGAGGCGTGGCGCAAATGGGTCTCGAGGAGGCAGGAAAGGGCTGCTAAATGCAGTGGGAGGCCCCGGCTTGCCGAAGTGGCTTGGGCAGGAAGTGGGGAGGCCCCCTTGAGAACTGCCATCGAGGTGCATCGCCGGATCTGAGTATTGTTAGAAGGTCCCTTGACAGGGCATAGAGTCGGTCGCTAGGGTGGCGAATTATTACTAATTAGGGGGTAACGCTTGTCTGTTGGGAAGCAGCGGAAGGTTCGCCCGATTGAACGCTTAGCCAGGCCTCAGGGCAGCATCTGGAGTCTGGCTCTTTTATCGCCAAGAGACGGAGATATTTAGTATGAGAACACTTTGTGGAAGGTCCTCCAATCAGCGGGGGCTGTTTTCTTTGGTCGCGATGAAGATGAGGCCGTGCGGCGCGGTATTTATTGCGCTGGCCTTTGCCTTTTCGCTGGCAGCGGCTCCGGCCGGGGCTGCGCCGGCGCCGAACGCCAACTCTGTCTTGATCCTGGACTCTACGGTGACCAGCGGGGCTAGTAGCCTCGAGGCACAAGCAGCCACGATCGCCGGCTTCACCGTGGTGGTGGTCAATGCGACTCAGTGGGCGGCCATGACGCAAGCTGACTTTGCTAGCTACAGGGCGATCATTCTCGGTGATCCGACCTGTGTTACCGGTACGGCACCGATTGCGGCCGCTGAGGCGAACGCGATGGTTTGGGGTCCGGCCGTCAACGGCAACGTTTTCATCATCGGTACCGACCCCACCTACCACGCCAAGACCAATGTGATCAACAATGCGGTGGCTTTCGCAGCGAGTGACCCGGCCAAGACCGGTGCTTACATCACGCTGAGCTGTTATTACCACGGGACCGCACCTGGAACTGCGGTTCCGTTGCTCAACGGCCTCGGGAGTTTTACGACCACAGGTTTGACCGGTTGCTTCGATGCGGCTCACATCGTTGTTGCTCATCCTGCTCTGACGGGACTCGTGGATGCGGACCTGGCCAACTGGAGTTGTTCGGTCCACGAGGCTTTCGAGGCCTGGCCGGCTTCTTTCCAAGTCCTGGCGCTGGCCCTCGAGGGTAACGTGTTTACGGCGGGCGACGGGACTACCGGCACGCCCTACATCATGGCTCGCGGTGAGCAGTTGGTGACGCTCGGACTCTCCCTGCAACCGCTCAATGCCCTGAACTTCGTGGGTACGAATCATACCGTGACGGCGACTCTGACCGATGCCCAGACGGGCGGTCCGCAGGTGGGCGTACAACTCGGGTTCAAGATCCTCTCGGGGCCGAACGCGGGTGCCTCCGGCACTTGTGTCCCCGCCAACTGTGTTACCGATAATAACGGGCAGGTGACCTTTACCTACACGGGCCTTGGCGGACCGGGACAGGACGCTATCATCGGCTGGGCCGACACCATCGTGGTTAACGGCCTCCCCGATCAAGGCGAGCCGCAGGTAACTGCAGCCAAGGATTGGATAATTCCGGAGACCACCACGACCACGATGGTTCCTACGACCACGACGTTGCCGACGACTACCACGTCATCGACGACGACCAGCACCACGTCGACGACGACCTCGACGACGACCACGCTGTCCGTTTGCGGCGACAGCGTTATCAGCGGTGGCGAGGAGTGCGACGACGGCAATAACGCTGCGGGTGACGGCTGTGATGACAACTGCCTAGTCGAGGTGTGCTGGACTTGTGCCGGAACGCCTAGCGTTTGCACTGCGCTGGATGCCGTGGCTTGCGATGACGGTGACGTCTGCACTACCGGCGATACCTGCCAGACGGGCTCCTGCGTGGGCACCGAAGTGCTGGTTCGTTCGGCTTGCGATTGGGTAGTGGTTGCCGGCGACCCCGCGCGCCGTGTGCAGGTGAAGACCAAACAGCCTAGCCAGGTTCTCGGTGACATTTGCGGAGACCGGGCGATGCTGGGAGAAGAAACGATCAACGGCGGCGATATCGCGGTGACTGAGTCCACGTTCCGTAATGCGATTCGCTTTGGCGAGGGAGCCGATGTGGTCGGCGATATCGTTACCGGCGGCGGTGGTGTGCGTGGCCGGCCGCGCGGCACCTTGTTGCCGGGGCTGGCCATCGACGAGGTCACCGGGGGCAACGTGCAGGCCAAGGATCCGCTCAGTGACTATGACACCACCGGTTCCCATCCGCAGGTAGCTGCTTGCCAGCTTGCCCAAGACGGGATCGACACTGCCGGAGCCGCGCTGCTCGGACTTAGCACTACGGTTAGTGTGGGCAAAGTGAAAGTGCCTCGCGGGACTTCGATTACGATCGCTCCGGGGACCACTCCCGGCGTGGTAGCGGGTGCTGTCAACGTGGTCGAGTTCGAGTCGCTGACAATAGCCACCGACGGTACGATCCTGCTCGACGCCGGCGGCAATGCTGCCACGGTCTATGTCATCCGTGTTCTGGGTAAATTTTCCATGGCGCTCAGAAGTTCGGTGGTACTGGCCGGAGGGCAGCTGGCCGAGAACGTGATCTTCCACGGTGACGGGAAGAAGTGCCATCTGGGCTTGCGAGTTACCGGAAGCGGCGTGGTTATTTGCCCCAACGCCAAGGTCAAGCTCAACGCCTTGGCGGTCTGGGATGGCGCCATGCTAAGCGGCAAGGGCAAGGCCTTTATCGGCGAAGGTGCGATACTGACGCACCAGCCGTTCTTCGGACTCTAGCGCGGCAAGGCCGGGCCGGGCTCTAGCCGGCACGGCCGAATCCGCCGAAGCAAAAGGAAGCCGGCCCGGAAACGGGCCGGCTTCCTGCGTTCGAAACCGAACGTTCCAAAGAAGATCGGGCCTGCTCGAGAGGCCGGTGCGAGATATCAAGTTCGGAGTGCCGAGTCCCGAGTCCCGAGTCTCGAAGTGCCGAGTCTCGAAGCCGGAGTCCCGGGGCGGGCAGTCGCCGAACCGTTCGCACGGATGACGGAATTAGCCGGGGACGCGGGTGCTGGGATAGAGGTTCGTTGGCTTGTATCAGGCCGCTTCCAGGGCTTTCTTTACTTCGGCCAGGTAATTTTCTACGCCCTGGGCCGCCTCCGACTCTACGAAGGAACGGATCAGGCCTTGCACCAGCCGTGGAACCGGCGTGTCGGGGGCGAGCATCTGGCGCAGGCTAAGTTCGGTCTGATTATCACCCTTGGAAACCATGGATATGAGGCCGTCTACATCGGTGTTGTCGCCGGCGGCATCGCAGCTCTTGAAACGGATCTCGTCACGGCCGTTGCCACTGTAGGCGGCGGTGTAGCGGACGACCATGGTGACCGGGCCGGTAGAACGCGGCTCGTAGGTGAAACAGTAGGTGTCGGCTTCGCCGGTTGCCTGGCAGGACTCCAACCCGGCAATGCAACTCGAGGATGCCGCTACGTCCCACATGTACGCGTAAACGCGTTCGATCGGTGCGGAAATGGTTACGGAACATTCTGCTTCGGTCGGGAACTTGGCCATCGAGTAACTCCTTGGTTGCAGCGCCTGAATATCGAATATCGCAGTACATCGACAGACTGCCGCGCCGGCGTGTTCGCCGCGCATACTTTTGGGGATCGAAAAACGTGATCCCAAGCGTGCCGCGGCCGTGGCTACATGCCCAGCGACACCCGATCCTTGCCGATCGCAGCTACGCAGCTATACAGCGACACAGCTCTGTAGCGATGCTACGCGGTTCGAAAATGAGCGATACTACGCCGTCCGACCATAAGTCATCGCACGAGGGTGCCATGGCCGTGGCTACATGCCCAGTGACACCCGATCCTTGCCGATCACAGCTATACGGTCCGACCATAAGTCATCGCAGCGGCTTGGTGCAAGTTCATCGGGCGATTGAGGCTCGTAGCAGAGCTTTCATGAATAATGCCGGCTGGTCCGTTAATGTCTGCTGAGGGAGAGCTTCTTGTGATAGTGCTGCCGTTGGCTCGAGTTGGGCTGAGCCCGAAGAAGCCGGCGGAATTCTCTCAGCGTCTCACCGCTGGGCCATCGATGGCTTCAACTCCGACCATTCTGATAGACATCTGATAGACAAGGATAGCCACGATAGCCGGCACCAAAGCTGTCCGGCATCGAAAGCGGGGTAGAATGATGAGCGATACGTCTCTTCTGGAACAGCGTCGCAATAGGGTTTTGCAGGCCGTGGCTTTGAAGAAGCCCGATAGAGTGCCGGTGGCCATGCTTTACACCGGCTTTGCCGCCTACGTGACCGCCACCCCGATGTGTGAGTTCGTCGAGTCGCCGGCCAAAGCGACGGAGACCATGCTCCGCGCCTACGATCTGATCGGCGACGCCGACGCGATGGACTGCGGTACCTTCTTTCCCTATGGGCTTTGCTTCATCTATGGCGCCAAAGTGAAGGTTCCCGGAGTAGACCGGCCCGACAATGAGACGTGGCAAGTGCTCGAGTCCGAGGTGATGAAGGTCGAGGATTACGACCGCATTCTCGACCTTGGCTGGACCGCCTATTTCCAGGACTTCATCGCCGAGCGGATCCTCGACGACGTGCCTCCCGAGTTCATGGCGAAATCCGGGGCTCCGGTGGACGTGGCAGGCGAGTGGGCGGCGCGCGGCGTGCCGGTCCTTACCGGCGGGCATGTCACCACGCCTTACGAACTGCTGTGCGGCTCCCGGTCTCTCGAAAACTTTACCTTCGACATGTTCGACATTCCCGGCAAGGTGGAAGCGGCCATGGAGGCCATGGTTCCGCACCTAGCCGGCCCCGCCTGTATGAGCGCGAAGGTGCAGAACTGCCCGGCCGTCTGGATCGGCGGCTGGCGCGCGGCGCCTTCGATGCTCTCGCCCGCGATGTGGGATCGCTTCGTGTGGCCTTATTTCAAGCGGCTCGTCGAGGAGGTAGTCGCCGCCGGCCTGATTGCGATCCTTCATCTGGATTCGAAGTGGGACCGTGAGCTTCCGCGCCTGAGAGAACTCCCCAGGGGCCGCTGCATACTGGCCGCTGACGGGGAAACGGACCTCTACAAGGCCAAGGAGGTCTTGGGCGGCCACATGTGCCTGATGGGCGATGTACCGGCCAGCATGTTGTTCATGAACAGCGCCGAAGAGGTCTATGACTACAGCACCAAACTCATCCGCGACCTCGGGCCGGAGGGTTTCATCCTACATTCCGGTTGCGACATCCCCGCCAACGCCAAGCTCGAAAACGTGCAGGCCATGGTGGCGGCGGCACTCGCGGCTTAGCTGCCCTCGGCGTAGTTTGACTACGCCTGCGGGCTTGGACACTGCATATCGTGGTTTTCGCCTACCGGCGCAAGATGCGGATCGAGGTTAACCTGGGCGAACTGCAGCGAACCATCGAGCGGCTTCATACGGGAGGAGAGCTGTCGGCGGTTCGCGCACAGACTTTGCGCCGGGAACTGCCCGGCGCCGTCGCGGAGTCGTCGTACATCCTTCGGCATCTAGGCGTACATCTTGCGATCGGTGCCGTTTTCGCCTTCGATGTTATCCCGCTTCCGCTTGGGACCATAGGCCGGGTGCTTTGGGTGCTCCTGGCTCGCGTTTACGAGTCTCTGTTCGGTACGTGGGAGCGGGCGCAGGTCCATTCCTTGAAAGTGGTACTCGTCGCTGCGTTTCCGTGGATCGGCTACGGGGCCTACCTCTTAGCTCTACGGCGCCGGAACCCGGAGCTGACTTGGCTTCTGGCTAACTACCTAAGTTATCGTTTCTACGGTGGCTCTCTCGACGAGGTTCTTTCCCGCAAGCCCCGCCTGATTCGTAGAGCCGGACAACGGCTGTTTCCGCCCATGAACGAGGAGTCTGCATGCGGAGAGTCAAGCACCCGGTAGCGCGCTGATGATGGTCGGAGTCGGAATATCCTCGAGAGGTGGGAGGCTTGGGCGAGTCCGGCCAAGCTTCGGCGCAAGCGCCTGCCGGCGAAGGCTACGATGGAGAATGGTATTACGATGGAGAAGGGTATCATGGATGAACGCGGCTGGTACGATAAGTTCTCCCGGGTCTATGACATTTCCACCTTTGGGGATTGGTTTTATCGTGCTGCTAGGCGAAAGGCCGTAGAGAGATTGGCGCTCGGTAAAGGCGCTACCGTATTCGATATATTCTGCGGCACCGGGGTCGACTTTCCTTTGTTGGGTCTTCGTGGATTCGTGTGGGTGAGCATTCCGGGGTTTCGAGGATTTCGAATTTCTCAGATCGGCGGCAACATCATCGTGAGCACCTTGAGCCGCAGGTACTCCTCGTCTCGTAACCCGTACGCCCGCCGCTGCAC
>JAJRWY010000124.1 GCA_024276575.1 Candidatus Binatota bacterium | reverse complement strand
TCCCCGGCAAGTCCCCGGCAAGTCCCCGGCAAGTTCCCCGGCAATCGTTCGTCAGTATTGCTCTTTCATGTGTTTCCCCGCGTATACAGGTTTTGTCTTGCGTTTTTTGTGAGTTCTTTTGCCCAAGCTTGCGCCGGTAAACAAAACTTACGCCGGTCCGCCTATCCCCCCGCCGTTTCGCCCAGGCTCACGCGGTCGATTTGCTTAGCCCCCGCCAGTTCGTGCCGGCTCTTCCGTACTGCTAACGGCGACTCAATGAGAGCCAGCTCCCGAGCGCTTTTTGCGCGAAAGCGGTTAACTTTGTTCGCATGTAAAGGTTGGCCGCCGCTTTGATTCCTTCCGCCTGAGTCGGGTAGGGATGTATCACGGAGGCAATAGTCGATAGGCCGAGCTTTCCGACTATCGCGAGCGTGATTTCACTTAGCATCTCGCCCGCGTGTGATGCCACGATGGTGGCCCCGACTATCGTGTCGCTGCCTTGCTTGGTGTGGATCTTTATGAAGCCCTCGGTCTCGCCGTCACAGACAGCACGGTTAACTTTTTCGAGTGGGACTTTGTAGGTGTCGATCGCCAATCCTGCCGCTTCAGCGTCGCCTTCATACATGCCGACATGTGCGACCTCGGGGTCGGTGTAGGTTACCCACGGCATGGTCAGGTCACTTAGTTTCTTGCGGCCGAAGAACAAAGCATTCTGCACTACGATTTTGGCCGCCGCATCCGCCGCGTGCGTGAACTTCCAGGACATAGCGCAATCGCCCACCGCATAGATGCGTGGATTGTCAGTTCGAAGGTGGTCGTTTACATGTACGCCGCGCCTGCCGTAGTAGTTGACGCCCACCTTTTCCAACCCCAAGCCTTCGACGTTGGGTACGCGGCCGGCACCGACCAGAATTTCATCAACCACCACAGTGCGTTTACTCCCCTGGCAGGTGTAGTGGACTACTTTCTCTCCCGTCGGAGTCATGCTGACTTTCTCGAGTAGCGCGCCCATCGCCAGTTCGATTCCTTCCGACGTGAATTTCTCTTGTATGATCGCCGCCGCATCCGGATCTTCGCGGGATAGGACGTGTTCACCGAGGTCCAAGAGGATGACTTGCGAGCCAAGCCGCTGGAAGCTCTGTGCCATTTCGCAGCCGATAGGGCCGGCACCGATGATAAGCAGCCTTCCGGGCCTTTCGGTGAGATTGAAAACCGACTCGTTGGTCAGATACCCGGCTTTGGCCAAACCCTTGATATCAGGGTGCAGCGCCCGCGCGCCGGTGGCGATTACTGCTTTCTTGAATCGTAGCCGTATAGCGGGGGAGGAGCCGGTCGCTTTCTCGGAGGCTACTTTCTCGCAGGCTACTTTGCCAGCTTTGTCGGCGGCTACGGTCTCGGTCTCGTCAGCGGTGGGCAGTGCAAGTGCATCTCGTGCCCGCGTGCTTGCCGCATCTGCATCTGCATCTGCATCCACGTCTGCATCTGCTCTTCGTGCTCGCGTCGCATGCACCTCGATCGTGTCACCGCCTGCGAAAGCCGCCTCGCCGATGAAGACGTCTATGCCTAGGTCGTCGCGATAGCGTAGCGCCGAATCGTCCTCGCTGATGCGGGCACGGATCGCACGCAGGCGTTTCATCGCTGCTGCGAAATCATCGTCGGATGGCGGGTTTTTTGGCGGGTTGGCCAGCGTGACGGTGGACGAAGCCCCGTCCGAGTCCTGGGGCAATTCGCCGCTTGATAGGTGGCGTGAGGCCGTCATGTTGCCAGCCTTCGACTCCGCCGCCCGTCGTGCTGAACGGATCAAGGCTTTTGAAGGGACACAGCCGGTGTTGAGGCAATCTCCTCCCATCAGTCTACGTTCAATCAGTGCCACCTTGGCACCGAGGCCGGCAGCTATCGCCGCCGTAATCAGGCCGCCTGTACCCGCCCCGATTACTACCATGTTGTAGATAGGCTCAGGTTGTGGATTGACCCAGTTCGCCGGATGGACATGGCCGAGCAGCGTGCGGTTTGCTTCATCGAGTGGGAAGATGCCGAGATCATCCGGCGGGTTCCCGGCCGGCGATTGCGCCGACGGCGCTTCGTTCCTGGGCGCTTGGTCCCCAGTAACTTGGTCTCCAATCACCTGGTCCCCAGGCACTTGATCCCTGGGCGCTTCGTTCCCGGGTGTTGCACTGCTCTGGATCCGGCTGGCGCGAGAATGGTTCATCCAATGTTCCCCGTGTAACCGGACGCTGTCTGTCGGGCCGGCATGGTCTTGTATCGATGTTTCATGTTCGATTCTGTGCAGTCGCTCAAGTCTGCAGTCGCTCTAGTTTGCCGCTGCGCTGGCCGCAGCCGCGCTCGTCCGCAGATGTCTTGGGCCGCCCTAGCAGTTCCCAGTCCCGACTAGGACGCATTGCACATCGGCCAATGCTCGAGTCGGTCTCAAGTCTTCGTCGAGCCGTCATCGAGTCGGCTTCAAGCCGGTGCCTGCGAAACATCCGGGTCCGTTGCTTGGTTCAGGGCGCGGCGCGCGCTGCGAGTTACCAGGGCCGTTACCGCGATCGTGGCTGCCAATCCGAGGGCCAGTAGCGCATAATACTCGGGACCCTTCTCTACCGTGTTGCCTGTTGCGATCGCCGCCACGTCGCCCGCTAGTTTCCCGTAATAGACGTATAGAAAAGTGCCTGGCAACATACCGATCGAGGCGATGATGTAGTCGGTGAAACTGACCTTACTTAGGCCCAGGGCATAGTTCAGCAGAGAAAAAGGGAATACCGGGGACAGGCGCAGTAAAAAGACGATCTTGCGGCCGTCGTCGGCGATGGCGCGATCTACCGCCGCAAACTTCTCGTTGCCCGACAAGCGAGCTTCAATCGAAGCGCGTGCCAAGTAACGTGCGATGATGAAAGCCAGTGCCGCCCCAACCGTTGCAGCGACGAACACATAGGCCACGCCCCAGCCGAGTCCGAAAATCGCTCCTGCCGCCAGAGTCAACAGCGACCCCGGCACGAATGCTACGACAGCCGCAGCGTAGGCTGCCATGAAAACCACCGGACCGAGGACTCCGAGTCCGTCTATCCATTGGCTGAACTCAGGTATCGCGGGTCCTAAGCGCCGAACCGACAATACCAACACCGCGAGTATGCCGAGCGCCGCAAGGGCGCGTAGTCCGCGTGATGGCCGGGATGATTCGGTACCGCCGTCTCGTGTGTCAGGTGTGGTGTTACGCGTGCTGTTCAACTCACTATCTCGTTATCCGGATCGATGTTCGCGCTCTGCTCAGTGTGCTCGAGGCTTCCGCTGTTCGCTCAGGGCTTCCGCTGCACTATTCCAAACTATTTCTCCAGACTATTTCCGTTTGTCACTCGAAGTCCTTTTCGCGTTGGAGTCGATTTGGAGTCGAATCGTCGACACGCAGGGCGCTCTTTTCGCTAAATCTTTGAAGTGACCCTAAACTATTCGCTACCCGTGTTAGTCAAGCGAGCCACCGGGTATCTCAGCAGCGCTGCTAGCGAACATGCAAGAAGTCGTGTTCGAACACTACGACGCTCCGGAGAGAGGTCGGTTACATCGAAGCTAAGTGATCTCACGTATCCGCCGTAGTTTGTCTGCCTTCTTATAACCCCCTGGATTCGGTTCGCCATGCTTGGCCGAGAATCACGCCTGACCCTGTGCTGACGGCTCGAAATAGCTGTCGCCGTGTAGCTTCATTAGTGCATTTCCATAGCCGTCCAAGCCCAACTCCCAAAAAACGTCGCCGGGAGCGCGGCCTTTGGCACGAATGCGATTGTCGTGGATGCCGCGCAGGTGGTGCCAGGCGCAGATACTGATGCGGTTCTCGCGTTCGTTGCTTCCACCGTGTGCACGGTACTCGATATGGTGTTCTTGTAGATTGCGGCGCGAACTACAGGCCGGCACCGCGCAGTACCAACCGTCGCGCTCAAACACAGGGTTGCGATGACGCGGCTGTGATCTCCACTCTATGAGAACGTGAATCAGTATCCTCTCGAGTCCTTCATAGCGCGGTGCCGACGAAGAACAGTAAGCAGCGTGGTAGGTATCGATCGCGTCGTTGAGTAAACAGACCACCGAAGCGGGGCCCTGAAAGGATATTCTTACGGGCCTTATCCACGGGCTGTTCGGCGGAATAGGAGATTGAGGATTCCAACCGCCGTTAGATGTAGGGGCGAAGCGATCTTCATGGGCGCCGGCTCGGCATTGCTGAGTGCCGCCACTGCCGTGCACGTTGCAGGTGCATTCAACAGTGCCCTGCATACTGGCAATATACTTGCCACAGGCGCACTTGCCGGTGCTCCATGTGCTGGCGCCGCACTTGCCACTGCCGCATGCGCCGTCGCCCCACGCGCCGGCAACGCACTCACCACTGCCGCACTCGCCGTCGTTCCACGTGCCGGCGCTATGTTGCCAAGCCTTTGCCTCACCGTAATCGTCGCAGGGCGCACGCATTTGGCACTTTGCAAAGAACGCCCCGGTGGCCGCCATCTGTGAAATGAAAGTGTTGGCGTTTGCGTGTCCTCGCACTGCCTTCGAATCAGTTGTCCCGCGAACGAGCCGTTCCAAATCGATCCGGTCATCAAGGTCGCTTCGGGGTTCGGGCGGCGGCATTTCCGATGATGAGTTGTATTCGTCCATACGGTTGAGCGTCCACTCAACTTCGTGAATCAGACGTTGCAGCGTGACTTCGCCTGCACGCTCGACCCAGGCCTTACCGTGCACTTTCGACATCACCGGCAGCAGGCTCAAAGCCTTCAATGTTGTAATCTTGCCACTGCGATACGCTTGGGTAAGCTCTTCGTGACTGTTCCAGGCTTTTCGCTCCAGCGCGACCAGGGCGCGCGCCTTACTCGATGATATGCCCATGCGGCCTCGCGCGTAGGCTCCGGAAGAAGAGAAGCCCAATTCGCAATGAAGTCGCAGATCGAAGAAGGTCCGTAACAAGGCACCCATTTGATAATCGATCCGCTGCATGGCTGTTCGCACCCGGCGCATCGCCGCATCGAGTTCGGCGGCAGTTGATGGGTTGTCGAGTGACTGGCTATCGAGTTTGGCGGCTATCGAGGTGCCCGTGAGTTCGGTTTGCGTGTGTAGGCGTTCGAGATCATCGGGTAAAGCTTGGTCGGTAGGCGAACGGTCGAGCCACGAGAAGCCACGGTCGTTGCCGAGATAATGGGTTGGCGAATCAAAGGCGTCGATGTCGTTACCCCGTTCGGCCTCTATCATCGCTCGCTTGCCCGCATCAGAACTGAGGAACCCAAGCAGTTCGTTCGCAGGCTTGTCCGCAAAAACCTCGAAGAGAGGATCGAAGTGTGGATCGAATCGCGGACTGGAGTGCGCATTGGAGTGCGGATCGTAACGAAAACAGTGAGCAGCGAAGTCGGAGGGTTGTGGCACACGGTCGCGCGAAGCCGCGATAGGGTATGCATGATTCGATGCCTGCGGCTCGTTCCCAGGCCCCGGGTCCTTCGACCGTACCGCAGCGGATAAAGCTTCGGCGGCGATGGTTTCGGCAACTTCCCATTGGCTCAGCGGCGATCCCGACATTCGCGAGGCGAACTCCGTAGCCTCTCTCCATAGCCGCCGTACCCTCCTGGGGCACGAAATTATGAAAGGGGTGCGGGGTTCCCCGTCGATCATGAGGTGATCGCCAGCCTCGCCGTGGGGAGTAGCGGGCAGGGGGAACCCCGCAGTGCGGGAATTCGAAAGCTTCTCGAGCATGGCCTTAGTATTGCCGGCACTGTCAGTGCCAGCATGGGCCAGCACCGCATCCGCAGCGCCATTGAGATGTCCACGAGCAAGGCCAAGGGAAAGGTCGCCGTTGTATGGGACGGTGCTGCAAGCATGACCGGGGAACGTGCCGCTGCTGGATGGGGCGGCGTCGCAAGCAAGGCCGGGGAACGTGCTGCCGTTGGATGGGACGGTGCTGTAAGCATGACCGGGGAACGTGCCGCTGCTGGATGGAACGGTGTCGCAAGCAAGGCCGGGGGATACGCCGTCGTCGGGTGGATCCATGCGGTAGGCATCGTCGCTGCAAGCCGGATTGCCGGAGACGTTTCTGTCGGCTTCGGAGACGGTAGTAGGCCTCATGCGCCGCTCCTGATTCTCAGCAATGAAACTCGATACAAGTTGGTCGAGCTTTCTTACGGTTAGGCGCTTGGCCACTGTCAGCCAGCGATCTTCTGCCGACTCCTCGTCGAATACGTTCTTCTGGTCCCAACAAGCGTTGAACGGCTTGTCTTCGTGACCGACGCTCAAACAACCATCGCCGGACGAAACGCCGGACGACATGCCGGGAAACGCGCCGGGAGACGCGCCGTGGAAAACGCCGGACGACGTATCGGGCGACACGCCGGATGACAAACCGGACGAGACACCGGACGACACACCGGACGACATGCCGGACGACACATCATGTTCGCTTGTGTAGCGCTCCCCGCGTGGAACGGTGCCGCCGTTTGAAGCTTTCTTGGTCTCGTTCGGAAATACTTTTACGAGTAGCCGGAGGTGGGTCCAGGTGATCTCGCCACTCTTGAAAGCAGCAGCGATCTTGGGCAGGGCGGGTAGGGCGGAGGCTACGCGAGTGAACTCTTGAACACTGCGAGAGGATAGTCCGAGACGCTCTCGGCTGTAGTCGGAGAGTCTTGCGAAGCCGAGATGTTGGTAGCCCCGGATCCGTAAGAGCCGCGCACCCAAGCGGCCCAGAATGAGTCTGCAGCGGGCATCGCGTCGCGCTAGGCGGCGTAGGAACCCATCCAAGAGTTCGGCCGCTTCATTTCGCAAGATGTTGTGACAGCCGTCGATGCTTGGTGGGTAAAGAGTTTCGTGTGGGACGATGTCGATGGTTTCCAGACCTACTTCCAGGTTTGTCGTCTCCGGGCTCGCTGTCTCCTGCTCCGGCGTTTTCGGGACTGCCGCTCCCAGGTCCGCCTCGCGCGAGACTGTTGCCTTCGGGCCGGACGCCGATCGTCTTATCGTCTGCGGATCTGCGATTTTCAGGTTCGCCACCTGCGGATCTGTCGCCTCCGTCGCTTTCGTTTTCCGGTCCGTGTTCTCGATGCCTTTCCCCCGGGCGGCTGAAGTTCCGGGATCGGTTTCCCGGAACTTCAGGCCCTCCCCTGGTCCAGCTTCGACGCCGGTTGCCTGCAGTGAGACGGAAGTACTCGGGAATGGTGTCCCCGGCCGCACGTAGAGGCTTTGTTCTTGCGCCGTCGGTTGCCGAACTCTTGGTTGCCGTGCTTTTTTCGGCCCTACTTTTAGCGTCTCTGTTGCTCGTGACTCGCATGTTCGTGGTCCGCAGTTCTGCGTCGGTGCCAACGCAAAGTGATCGGTGGTCAACGCTTGGACTTGAACGGACCGCTCGTACATCGTGGGGCGAAAATAAAACGAAACTAGGGGGTTTGCAAGGTAAATCGCCGCTGTAGTGATTACGGAGATGTAATAGATCGAGGCTGTGGGACCATGGCCGTGTTGCCGGGGGTGGGCCCGGGTCTGCAGGCGACGTTTGGGGTGCCTCTTTGGCCAAAGCACCGCAGCCGGGGGACGCCTCCGGTTGATCACCTCGACTACTTTTGTCGACCGGCAAGAACGAGTGTCGTCGATCACAATGTTGGTGGTCGCGGCGATAGAGGAAGTGCAATTCTCTTTGAGAGTCGCTGGAGGGCGCCACCTTCCCCTCATGGGGATGCGCTTGGCGGGTGGAATAGTTAGCGCGTATAACAGGGCCGCTTCTACGGAGACGTGGTCGTGTCTGTGGGGCTCGGAAATCCGCGATGCCGCCGTTGTCGGATGTCTTTGACAAGGCCGTCTCTCAACTAGACTTCAGCCTTGGAACCGGCTACTTACGCCGTTTGGCGGCGGGTGTTCCATGCGGGCGCCTGCGGTCGGGTGCTGACGTAGCTCAGGCGGTAGAGCAGCTGATTCGTAATCAGCAGGTCGGCGGTTCGAGTCCGCCCGTCAGCTCCAGGTTTTTCGCCTACTTGGGGGCTTTTCTTCGGCAGGGACTTGTTTTGGTGCCGACGTAGTGCCGACACGCGGTGAGGTTTAGGACAGCAACACGAAAACATGTGCATGGCCGAAGGTTCCGGCCGCCGACGGGTCTGAAGCGGGCGATCCCGCCAGTATAAAACTGCAGGGCATCTGCCGCAGGGGTGCGGCAACATGCGGCGCTCCGGCACCTGCTATGCCCTTACTTTTCCGGAGTGCAGGGCAAGTGTTGATGGGGCCGAGCGGAGTTCGTGGCAGTATTCCACTCCCAGCCCGGCGACGCTGCCGATCTCCAGTGGCAGTATGCCGGCCGAGAACTGAAACCCGAGGCCTTTCGTGCTTGCCCCTCGTGAGAACGCCGTGCGCAACGCCGACTGCGCAACGCGGACACGGTCGATGATAAGACCTATAATCCGACTCTTCGCGGTGTCTTACACGCGGCGTCTTGTCGCAGTCGCTGGCCGTTTGGCATCAGTAGGGTTACTATTGGCGCTAACTACGGAGGAGCGCAGCTTTCGGCACGGTTATGAACGTATCTCCACAGCGTCAAGATCCGCGAGAACTCCCGTGCTATGGGATAGCCGAGGCAGCGCATTACCTTACGCTCCCAGCCGCGACGCTTCGTGACTGGGTTCGCGGTCGCAGTTACGAGTACAAGGGAGAGCAGAGGCGCTCAGAGGCGCTCATCACGCTGCCGGATCCCGGCAGTCCGACTCTATCGTTTCTGAACCTGGTTGAGGCCCATGTGCTCAAGGCGATTCGCCGTCAACATCGGGTGCCCATGCCCCAGGTGCGGCGGGCTCTGGACTGGCTGGAACGTGAATTGCCGCAGCCTCATCCCCTCGCATCGCATCGATTTGCAACTGACGGCAGTCGGCTGTTCGTCGAGGCGTTTGGGCAGGTCGTCGATTTGTCCTCCGGTGCGCAGTTCGTGATTTCCGAAGTGCTCGAAAGGTATTTGGAACGCATAGAACACGACGAAGCAGGAATCGCGGCTCGGCTGTTCCCCTTCACCCGGCGCATAGAGACGCGCGACCCACGGATGATCGTAATCGACGCCCGTTTGGCGTTCGGGCGCCCGGTGATTCGTGGGACGGCTGTTCCTACCCAAACTATTGTCGAACGCTACAAAGCGGGCGAATCGATAGCGGAGCTTGTCGAGGATTATGAGCGGTCGCTCGAAGAGATCGAGGAAGCGATCCGCTGCGAGATCGCGTTCCCCATCGCTGCCTAGCAAACCTCTTCTTCTCGACGAGGGTCTTGGAACCAAAGCGATAGCTTCCGCTCTTCGTGCTGCCGGGGCCACTGTTATAGTCCATCGCGATAAGTTTACGCCAGGTACGCCGGACCAGGAATGGCTGGACGTGGCAGGCGCAAAGGGTTGGATCGTTCTTGGTAAGGATCGCGCCATTCGCCGACGCGAGAACGAACGGCAGGCGGTCCTTGATGCGAACGTGAAGCTATTCACGCTTACTTCGGCGAATCTGTCAGGACAGGATATGGCGGAGGCATTTGTTCTGGCGCTTCCGCGTATTGCACGAGTGGTGGCCGCTAGCACGGGACCCCTGATTGCGGCTGTATATCGTGACGGTAAGGTTAAGTTGCTGCGTTGATCGACATCAGCACTCGCGATATTTGCGACGGCGCCCGCGTTCGCCATACCGCGTCGGCTTAATGGCGTGCCCGGCACGGGATCTTCGACAATTCGACCCCGACTTCCCGTTGTAGTCCCGCGGGCAGGGACTTGGCAGAGGCCGCCGCCGCATCTGCGTTGTTGCCGGGTGCGACAATTACGTGCTCGAGAATCATTGGGCTATCCTCAGACTCTAGCGGGATCGCGACGTAGGGAATCAACTCGGCGCCCACCACTCGATGTTGTATCAAGATCCGCGGTGCCGATGGTTCGTGCTCCACCAAGACAAGGCGCACTTCGTGTTCCGCGGCGAACGCTTCGTGCTTGAAGAACACAGCCAGATTGGCGAGATCAGTCATAATGTGCGCTGCGACCTCGGTGATGAGTTCGCCGTAATCTTTGTGGGGGTGGTTCAGTGCCGCGCCGGTGAAGTGCGCAGACCAAGACGAGAGTAGTCGATCAAGACACTTCAGGCGCAGTGACTCTTCGTATAGACATGGTACGAGAAGAGCACCTACACCGAGGGCAGCCGGCTGCAAAGCACGCGCAATAGCAAAGGCTATAGAGTAGCCGCCGTTCGGGCAGTAGGCTCGCCACTGGCTCAGGTCGTCCGCGTTTTCGGAGAATGACGCGATGAAGACTTTAGAAGTCTTGCTGACGTAGTCTGCGCCGAGCGCACAGGCGGACCACAACTCCCTACTTGCACCCGTGGCGTCTTGGATATGGGTCTCGATCACGTCGATCGCCGTATTCCAGCCCGTCTGTATCGGTTCGTACCGGAGACATGGTTTACAGTTCATACCGGAGACATCGTTTACAGTTTCGGTAAGAACGGATTTGGCGCCGGCTCGACCCGGGCCGCATCCTCGTCGAAGTATCCTAAATCGAAATCCAGGAAGCTGACAAGCCAAATCTTGTCCGCTTCCTAGGTCCGTACCGGAGACATGGTTTACAGTTTTGCTGCGAAGCGATCCCGTCCCGGCCACCTTGCCCTTGCCCTTGCCCCTGTCGAAAGTCCCCCGAATCGAAATCGAGAAAGCGGCTTTGTCGCAAGCCGAGTGATCAACCAACTGTTGCCGGCCGCCGGCAGCGGTGGTGAGTTGGCGGCGGTGATGAACTGATCCCGTTTTTCGCGATCGATCGCCCCGATACTGCCGCCGCTTTCCGTTAGCGCAGAGGCACCTGCAAGCCCGCAGCCCTGGCCAATCGGGCTTGCCGCTTATCGAAGGTGATGAATTGGGCCAGCCCCAGCACCAGCGCGGCGGAAACGTGGAGGATATCGAGACTGCGCGTGCCGATCTTTTCCGAATGCAGCGCGCTGAGACGTTCCGCTTCCGTCATCAACTCTGCCAGGGGTGGTGCGCTGGTCTTGAGGACCCCCGTAGCAAGGTCGGCCAGCAAGGCGCTCAACGACGCGTCTCGTTGGGAGCCGGTGATGTCCCCCCGGAACACGCGCAGACGAAGGGCGTTGCGAAATTCGAGTTGATGCATCCAGGTGAAGGGCAAAGGCAGGGCCTGCCGCTTCATGCGAGCCGTTGCGCGGCGGCTGAGCGAGTCCGGCGCATACAGAGAGCACAGGAAACCGGTGTCAGCGTAAGCAATCACGAATTGCCACGGGACTCGGAGATGAGTTCCGTGCCGGTGCTGCTCAACACCTTGTTTCCGTAGATATCTTTCAGCCTAGCTGCAAAATCCGGTCGCTTGACCGTCGAGGGCGCTGAAACCGGCGACAATCGCGCGACCGGAACATTGCGTCGTAACACTTCGACACTCTCTCCGTTGGCCACCCAGGAGAGCACCTTGCTTGTTTCGTGTTTCAATTCGCGAATGGTCGTGGTTTTCATAAGTGACACAATAATGTGACACACGCTGCGCGTCAACCGGCACGGGGCCGTCTTTGCGAGAGCGTGATGCTTGTGAGCGTGGTCGGGCTGAAGCGCGCGTACGATATGATATCAACACGCCCGCCGCCGGCCGTTCCTTTGACCAGTGGCTTGCCTCCGTAAGGAATATCGCTAGGCCCAGGAAGTGTGGGGTCGGGGTGGTCGATAGGGCCGGCAAGTCGAGTGACCCCTTACAGATGTTGCATGATTTTGGCCGTTTGTTTGTTTGTTTGGCCGTTTGTTTGGTTGTCTCATCGACTAATCGGAGTATGCGGGCGAGCAGCAATACCACGGGCAGTGGTGGCGACCTCGCAGCTCTTTCGATGTCGATGGGGATCGAAACCCGCGTATTATGTTGATCACTCCATAATACGCGCTTTTGCTCCGCCGCTAACTTTCCAGCCGCGCCGCTTATCCCCGCGCTCTCAGCCCAGGAACACTTCGCTGTTGTGCCACTGCAGAGCTTCCACTGAGGGATGAAACTCTTGCCGTCCGGGGACATGAATCTGTGAGCCGTGCAGTGCGTAGTAGGCGCGGCCGTTCTCCCAGTCTTCTTTGAGCCTGCTGCTGACTTCGAAGCGCTGCTCGGTGGTCACCGTGACATAACCCTTGTCGAACAGCCTATGGATATCGGTTCTGAGCAACAGACCGTTGCTTACCGAGTGCTCTCCGCCGTCGGCGTACGGCCGGATGTGCGCGGCATCGAGGACGGGGAGCGAGTGTTCGGTGGTGACTGCGCAAGCGCGTCCGTAGGCGTCGGTTACGCTGATCTTGAAGGCGCCTTGGCCCAAGCGTGGCAAGACCAGTTGTGGTGATCCGTAGCGGGCGCTCTGCTCGGCGGCTGCACCGGGCATGGCCATGTCGGGAGCGTCGAGCCTCTGTACCCGTTCGATGCAGGCCTCGTAGATGCGTCGGCCTTCGCCGTGGCGCAGGTCGTAGGTTTTCCCTTGCACGATGGGGTTGGCCCAGTTGGAGGGCTCTTTGACCCAATCGCTGTCGTCGAAGAATGTGCAATGCCCGACGATGATGCAGCCTATTTCGTATTGCGCGTAAGGGTCGGGTTTGGCGCGCCGGTATTGTTCGATGCGTTTGCGCATTGTCGCGAAGTCGGGGGCGCCGTTGCCGGCTCCGAAAGCGTCCCAGGCCAGCCATGCCGGCATCGTGGAATGGCCGATGAAAATCCCGAAACCGCCGATGGCTCGGTAAGGAGCCTTCAGTTTGAAGAAGAACGGAGAGCCGGGGCCGACCGCGCGAAAGCTTCGCCCACCCGAGGGTTGCCAGAAGTTTACTTCGTCAATGTCTTTGCGGGATCGCAGGAAAGTGAACCACTGCTGATCGGTGTTGGCGACGTATCCGTACATGGGAATCCGCTACGGATCGGCTACATTCCCAGCCACAGTTGCAGGGCCTTATCGAGATTACGACGCTTCATCGCTGCTACCCGCTATTGTCATGGGAAGATTCCCAGAGTTCCACCCCGGCGGCAACATCCGCCCGGCCGGCTGTGCAGTTGATCGCTCGAGCGGCGAGGCTTGCGACAGTAGTGGCCTTCCGGCGCGGTCCCTTCCCCAAAACTTGTCACGTCCCACCGACTCCGTCACCTCTCGACGCTTCAACTATGGCCTGGCCGACGTAGTTCAGGCAACGGTTCCGTAGCTCAGTGGACTGCTCAGTGGTTATTCGCTCCCCCCGGATCAGAGCGCGGCTGTGTAGATCATAGAACTCCACGAGTGTATTCTCGATACTTCCGCGTTCTTCGGCTGATGTTGCGACGATGTGGCTGAGGCGATTCGCGAGGAAATCAGCAGGAAGCGGGTCATGTGCTGTCCTGGGGTTTGTAAGCAGGCATTGCGAACCGATCGCAGTCGCAAGCATCCGGTAGTCGACGTCGTGGGTGATGAAGGCACGCAGATACCACTCGGCCGCTGTAAGTACTCCGGGTGATTCGTTCAGGTAATCGAGGACATTTCGTAGCGATCCTGGGCGCTTTTCACGATCGTTGGCTAGACGGGTTGCCGGGTGATCGAGCTCGAGGGGGAAGGAGGGATGGCTCTGTTCGCCGGATACGGGCGCTAGTTTTTCCGTAACGACATGCGCTCTCTCCTGTACCGTCTCTAGGATCACAGGAAATTCGGCCGCGTAAAGCACGTCGGAGTGCCTGCCGAACCACCGATCGTCTCTGTCCATCCATGGTATATCGCTTCGTAGTTCACGGAGTTTGGATTCATGCTCATGAAAGAGTTTACGCAGGTCCATCAACGGCTGTTTTGGTAACTTCGCGGGCGCTGAGCCGAGTAGCCACAAGCTGTGTTCACGGAGGCAGGCTGACGATATATCGGCGCAATCTAGGGAGCCCTCTCCGTGGGCCGCGAGCCTTGAATTATTCCACGACGATAAAAAGTAGTCGCAGTCTGGGTCTGGGAGAACGAGGGCGCCACGCGCGAGCAGTATTCCTACCAACTGTTCTAATTGGCGGAAAATCTGGTTCGATAGTCGAGACGGCCGTGATTCGGCGAAGAACCCGCGGCGTGTCGTTGATATCGTTAAATAACCGTTATTGTTCCACAGGGCGTAGCCATCCCCCAGATCGACTTGCGGAAAGGGGCTGTAGCCCTCACTCAGTGGGCAGATGTCGGCGTTGACCATGTATTCGGGGGGCCAGTAGTGATCAATCCAATGGATGAACTCACTACGGATTCTTTTCACTTGCCTGCCGGACAGGGATACAGACTTGCTCTCCAGCGGTGCCGTTGGACCATAGGAAGCAACGAGATCTTTGAGCAACCGTTCGACGGCCGTCAAACATCCCAGCGGGTCGAAGTCTTCCAGGAAGAAAGGTTCCAGGGACATGGCCAGTCGCTGGGTGGCTTGTTTCAAACCAATGTCTTCCTTTGGTCCTCTCCGTGGTGTCTGGTCTCTTACCCGCCAGAGCTTCAAAACTTCGTCGATTAGGGGTTCCAGTTCGTTTATCTGCATATACGTCTCTCAGCGATTGGATCGGAATGTTTTCGATGGGATCGGGAACTGCTCTTCAGTGCCGGCGAGAATTGCCCCGCCTTCGTCCGCGGAAGAATACCGGACAGCCATGCCCGGCCGTCTTGCGGCACGCTTAGGCCGGCGAGCAGGGGCGCGCCGGGACTGCGTAACCCGCATTATTCGTGAAACCTCGTCGCGAGAGTCGCAAGCGCCCGTGAGATCGGCCCAAGCGCAGCGATGAGGCCCGCCAGGCGTACTTACAGTACGTCGAGGGCCGAAAAGCGAGCACGGGCCGAGATTGCGGGCGATTGAGGCTCGTAGCAGAGGTTTCATGAATAATGCGGGGTAAGTCGTCTTCGCTCGTAAGCACCGGTGTAGTCGCGAAGCA
Source organism: Candidatus Binatota bacterium (assembly GCA_024276575.1). Taxonomy (GTDB): domain Bacteria; phylum Desulfobacterota; class Binatia; order UBA1149; family CAITLU01; genus JAJRWY01. The sequence continues at coordinate 4,082 of JAJRWY010000124.1, read as the reverse complement.
GAGATTCGTGAGTGTGAAGCCGGCCGAGTCCGCCTCGTTTCACCGATAGCAATCCGGGGTATCGTTCATGGTCGACGGTTACCTCGACGGCACTACGGCTCATCAGGTAGAAGATGGCATTATTCTTTATGCGGTAAGCGAGGTCGCGCTGCATCCGTCTCCGCAGGCATTTGGCCAGGGCGTTGGCTTGTTTGGCTCTCATGAACACGCGCGACAGGTTCTCTTGCCGCACTTCCGCGAGAATGGCGCTGAAGGTTCTCCGCCGTGAGGCACGGCCTCTGTTTGCTCTCATTCGGGTTTATCCTTGATGGTTTCGAGTTCGTCGGGATCGACGACGGGCGAATAACTCGTCTGATCGGAAGTCTGGATCCGGATCGACTGCAAGTGTTCTCGCAGCCTAGCCGCGAACTCCGTTGCGCAGGTGCGAAGAGCGGCCTCTGTCTGCTCTAATTCACTATCGCTCAAGGTTTCGACGCCGACCAACAGCCCATCGTCTGTCCCCTTCTTTGGACACGGAAACGACCGTGCGTGGAAAGTGAGGTTTAGCCATGTGTCGGGATCGACGGCCCGCAGCCAGTATTCCGGGTCCACTATGTGCTTGGCGAGTTGCCGCGAGAGTTTCTCGAGGGCGTTACGGCTTGCCCCGTCGGCGTTGATTATATCGATCGCTCTTTGCACTGCGGCATCGCGGATCAGTTGGGCCGCCGGCCACTTACGGCTTTCCGCAGCACGCTCGAGCAGTTCCTTTTGCTGTTGCGTAAACCGCACAGTGTAGCTAGCGGTGGCAGGGTTCTCTTTCGGTGGCCGTCCCGGCTTTTTCTTGATCATGCCCGCGATGATAATCAAATATTGCGACCCCGTCAACTATTACGCACATTTTGGTAAAACGGGAAACTATTCGAAATAGAATTGAGCATTTAATTATTTTTTAAAAAAATCTCATCCATGGACCAGCCTTTCATAGGCTGGTCCATGCGCCCTATATACTTGATATAATAGTAGATTTATCACCCATGCATTTTGCCTGACGGGGCCGGAACCGGTGCGCTGGGTGCTTTGGCGACGAACTTTCGTCAATCACCATGGCCAGCCGTCTTACGTCTACGGGCGCCGTCTTCGGCAAGGGCATCGAAAATACCCGCGCTGTGACTTCCCAAGAAAATCACAACTGTGACGCTGTTCTGCGCCAGCCGGGCCGCTACAACCCGGGATCGGGCGGGTACGGGTACGAGGACGGGTAAGTTGCAAAGGTTGCAAAGCTAGACGGCGGCCTCGACCGGCTCGAAATTCCCCACTTGGAGTTGGTGGAGTTGGAGGTTCGTGAGCTGCCGGCTAAACGGCGGCCTCAACCGGCTCGAGATTCCCCACCCCCGCGCAATCCGCCTGATTTATTGGTATCTCCGGACAGTTTCATTCACCCATAAGGTAAATAAAATTTGAGATGGGGGCCGGTTGTGGTTAGCCTTTTCAAAAGCAACAAACTCGCCAAGTGCTGCTCCCAGCAGCGGGTCATGGTCAAGGAGCTGGGGCCCCGAGGTGCAAGAAAGCTGAAGGCAAGGCTGGCGGATCTGCAGGCAGCCTCGAGCATGGCGGATGTGCGTCGCGGCCGCCCCCGCCGGCTCAGCGGAAGATTCCGCAACTGCATTGGGCTGGATCTCGACGGTGGCTGCCGGCTGCTTGTTGAGCCGACGACGCAGCCGTTGCCCATCCGGCCTGACAGCGGCATCGACTGGAGCAAAGTGGACACCGTACGCGTCGGTTTCATTGAAGACTACCATGGCTGAACTTGCGACATTCGAGCCCGATTGGCTATCGCCCCCGGGCGATACGGTAGCCGATGCCTTGGAAGAGTTGGGTATGAGCCAGGCCGATCTGGCCCGGCGTACGGGCTTTAGCAAGAAGCACATCAACGGTCTGATCAAGGGAAAGGTTGCTATAACTGCCGATGCGGCTTTGCGGCTCGAGGCGGTGTTAGGCGAGCCCGTTTCTTTTTGGCTACAACGCGAAGCCCAATACCGCGAGGCTTTGGCTCGGCGTGCCGCGATCGATGAGGCGGCGGCGCACAAGCAATGGCTGCGCGAGCTTCCTCTGCACTGGATGGTGGAACAGGGTTGGGTGCGTAGGTCTTCGCGCAAAGAGGGGCAGGTGGACGAGTGCCTGCGCTTCTTCGGGGTCGCGTCGGTTGCGGCTTGGCGCAACACCTATGTGTTACCGCTTGCGGCGTTTCGTGCGCTGGCGAAGCTTGCGAAACAACACGGTGCGGTTGCGGCCTGGCTACGGCGAGCTGAACAACAGGCCGGACTGCTGGCTTGTGCGTCGTATGACAGGCGGGCGTTTCAATCCATGCTTCCGGAACTGTGCGGTTTGGCCAAGGAAGCGGACCCCGCGGCGTTTGCCCCCAAACTTCAGGAAAGATGTGCAGCGTGCGGTGTCGCGGTAGTGCTCGTTGCGCCGCCGCCGGGCTGTGCTGTGCACGGGGCGACGCGTTGGCTGACACGGGACAAGGCAATGCTGGCTCTGAGCCTGCGTGACGAGGCCGGCGACCAACTCTGGTTCAGTTTCTTCCACCAAGCGGCGCATGTGCTCAAGCACGGCAAGAAGCTACTTTTCGTTGAGGGCCTCGACGGGCTCGACCGGGCCTTGGAGGATGAGGCGGATCGCTTCGCCGCCCAATTCGTACTCCCCGCTACGCCCTCACGATCCCACCCCCGCGCTACTCGCCCTTGAACAGAAACTCCATCGCATACGGCGCGCCCGCTGCCAAGGGATCGACGTGCCGGTCGAGGTTCAGGCAAAGCCCGAGTAGTAAGAACAGGCTGCGCTCTATGTAGAAGTAGCCCTGCGGGTACTCGAAGGCCCGGGCGAGTTCACGAATGCCGACGTTGGCCTGTCGCGGATCGGCGAAGTCGCGCAAGGCGCCGGCTTGGGGGCGGGCCATGTCCTTGGGGTCGAGCCGTAGGATCTTGTCGAAGTAGTGCTTGATGGCACGTTCGAAGACCTCGCGGTCGCCGCTTAGGCTCTTGAAGCCCATGGTCTCGATGCCGTCGATTACCAGCTCGTCGTTTTTCGAGATGTAGCCCATGAAGACTTTCGCCATGCCGCGCATCAGCGGTTCCCGCACCGGTTCCACCGCTCCGAAGTCGAGGAATACGAGCTGCGGTCCGGGCCGCACCAGGAAGTTGCCGGGGTGGGGATCGGCGTGGAAGAGCCTGTCCTTGAGCAGTTGCTTGAAAAAGGTCTCGGAGAGTTTCTTGGCGACCTCACTGGGGTTGATGCCGGCCGCGATCAACGCCTTGCGATCCCCGATCTTTATCCCCTCCATGTAGGACATGCACAGCACCCTTGCGCTGCTGTACTCGGGGATGATCTCGGGGAAGATGACGTCGGGATCACCGGCGAAGTTGGCGGCCAAGGCGTGCAGGTTTTCCGCCTCACTGCGATAATCGAGTTCGCGGCGGATGACGTCGACTACTTGGTCCTTGATGCGATGGTAGTGCATTGAAGGAAAGGCCCAGTCGAGGATGCGGGTGATACGCGAAATCACCTGCAGGTCCATCTCCACGATCCTTTCGATGCCTGGGTACTGGATCTTGACGGCGAGGTCACGGCCCTCGCTATCCTTGGCGCGATGTACCTGTCCCAGGGATGCCGAAGCCAGTGGTGTGTGGGTAAGTTCGATTCCCATCTCTCCCGGGTAGCGCCCGAACTCGTCGTGCCAGCGGCGCAAGATGTCCTTGTAGGGGTGGGGCGGCACTGCGTCTTGCAGTCCGGCGAGATGGTCGGTGAAGACCGCAGGCAAGATGCCACCGAGTACGCTCAGGACTTGGCCGAGCTTGATGTAGACCGCCCTCAGGCGCAGGATCGCGGCGAGCAGTCGTGCGGCGTTCTTCTCATGGGCGGCTTGGAGACGTTCCTCGATGCGCTCGTAACCGGCGAGCCGGTACAGGAAGTAGAGCCAGGCGTAGCTCAGCATAATCCTGCCGAACGTGAGGTTGGCATCTACGTAGCGGATGCTGCTACGGATCTCCGCGGCGGCGAGTTCTCTCCATGTTACGGCGCTCAAAGTCAGGCCAACCTAGCTA
>JAJRWY010000123.1 GCA_024276575.1 Candidatus Binatota bacterium | reverse complement strand
TTCGGCGGTAGTTGCGGAAATCGAGGCCATACAGGCGTTGGATCGGGCGTCTATCAAAGGGCGCAGTTGAAGCGCCCCGCTTTCAGCCGGGTCGCCGATTTGGATGTTCGCTATATCGCCTACAGCGAACTGATGGAGAACCGTGAGGCCATCGCAAGATTCGGCCAGGGCATGAAAGCGATCGAGGCGATTGCGCGAAGACTGCAGTGAACGTCGCAGTTGAAACCTTCGTCGTACTCTATCCTCGAGATTACGAGGCGAGGCCCGAGAGCGTCGCGACAGCGGATACCCGCCGCACAGCGTTCACTGTCCGGCCTGCTCTATAGGAGGAAGCGCTATGAGCGAGGAATCCACCACTCGATCCCGCCCCGAGCCCGCCGGCCTTCGCGGCTTTCTGATCTTGGTCGCCATCGGCCTCGTCCTGGCGCCGGTACGCCATCTCGCTGCCGTCGCCCAGACCTTCGTGCCGGTCTTTCGAGGCGGTGCGTGGACGGCGCTGACCACGCCCGGAAGCGGTGCCTATCATCCGCTCGCGGGACCGCTGCTAATCGGAGAAATGCTGGGGAACCTCGCGTTCATCGTCGCCGGAGTGGCCCTGCTGCTCTTCTTCTTTCGCCGTTCCCGCAGATTCCCGAAGTTATACGTCGTCGTGGCTATTGCGAATCTGCTGTTCGCCCTCGGCGACGCTTGGCTCGGGTCCCTGGTGCTCCGCGACCAACCGCTCTTCGACCCGGACACTGCCCGCGAGCTTGGCCGTGCCACGATCAGGGTAGTGGCCTGGGTGCCCTACATGCTGGTCTCCAAGCGCGTCAAGCACACCTTCGTCGAGGGGCTGAGCTGACCTTGATCAGGGTTATGTAAGCTGAATCTGCCGCTCCACGCAGGCGTAGGCGTGCGGTTGCAGTTCGATGATGGTGTGCAGAGGCATCTCCACATGAGGGCAACGCTGCAGCGGGATATCCATGAAATAGCTGTATAGCGTCCGCAGCACCGCCTGGTGTCCGATCACCAACACCGGGCTGCGGTAGCGTTCGAGTTCTACGATGACGCGGTCGAGCCTTTGAATCACGTCCTGGTAAGATTCGCCGCGCGGATACTTGTAGCGTAGTTTGTCCTTGCGCCGTGCTTCGTATTCCTCGGGAAGCTTGCGGCGAATCTCTTCGTAGGTCATACCGTCACAACTGCCGGCGTCGATCTCGTCGAGATAGCGCCACTGCGAGATTTCGCGATTCAAGGGCGCGGCGGTCTGCAAGGTGCGACGCAAAGTGCTGGTCCAGACATCGACGGAATCCCTGAGGTCGTCGCGGGAGTCTACGTAGGCCGCCAACGCTCGCGCATACTCACGGCCGCGCGGTGACAGATCGGAATCTCCCCCTATCCTTCCGGCTACATTATCCATGCTTTCCCCGTGGCGAGTCAGTAGTATCGGACGGTTGCTGATCTGCAAGTTGGACAGGAAAAACACTATACGTCCCGGCAAGTACCCATCGATCTCGTGCAATACCACTTTGCGCCCACGATCCACGATGCGCACGAAACTGCCTTCGTCGTCGGCCACTTTTTCATAGGTGCTGCGGTAGTGTTCGATGCGGCGGCGGAAATCCCGAACCGCCTGGCCTTCTTCCATGCCGGCGTAGTCGGGCGAATTGAGTTTGGTGTCCCTGACGTTGCGGTCGATGACCGCAGGATCCTCGGTATCAAGCTCCACGAACTGCACGGCAAAGCCCTCGCGCGCACAACGCTCGCGCACCTCGGTGCGCCGGGTGCGCGTGCCGTTGGTGGCGTCGTAGATTCCCACGCGGCCATCCTCGTGCAACCACGAAATCAACGCATCGAGAGTCTGCTGCGCCAAATCGCGGCGATAACGCAAACCCTCGATATTGGCGGGATCGAAAAACTCATGGGTCTGCCGGGCTCCGAGCTGCGAACGTCGTATCTCGCCGGTATTGAACACCTTGGTGGGATAACCGAGCCAGGAAAGGTAGCGAGCCAGATGCCGGGCGGTATACGACTTGCCGCGTGCGGGCAAACCGACCATGACCAGCACGATCTTGCGACCCCTCTTATATGAAGCACTAGACGTCGCGGCACTCATGGTCGCACAACAATAACAGGCCCGCATCCGCCGGCAATCCTATCCCGCATCATTGATGAAAGCTCGTAGCGCGAAGCCCACGAGCGTGCCGGCTCGAACCGGGCGCAGCGCTGAGACCCGCAACCTGAACTATTCATGAAAGCTCGTCGCGAGAGTCGCAAGCGTCTGCCAGATCGGCCTGATCGACCCACGCGCAGCGCTGAGGCCCACAGGCGTACTAACAATACGCCGAGGGCCGCAAGGTGGTGAGCCGCGAGCCAGCGAGCAGCGAACTGGCACACCGGGGGTTGTGCCGCACGCGCTCCAGGTTAGAAATTGTAACCGTGTTCCTCGTGTTCCTTGATGTCGAGGCCTTCGATCTCGATTTCGGTATCGACTCGCAAGCCGATGACCGCATCGACCAAACGAAAGATAGCGGCGCTGCAAATCAAACTGTAGAGCAAAACCGCGACGGCGCCGGTAGCTTGCACCAGAACCTGGCTGCCCATGGTATCGATACCCTCGGCGAAACCTTGGCCGCTGAATACTCCGAGCGAGGTAGAGGCGAACACCGCCGCCAGCAAGGTGCCGGTGAAACCTCCGACACCGTGCACCGGAAACACATCGAGAGAATCGTCGATCTCCAGCTTGGTCTTCATGAACACCGTCATGTGAAAACAAACCACCCCGGCGATCACGCCGATCACCAAGGCGCCGCCCGGCCCTACGAACCCCGAGGCCGGAGTAATGGTTCCAAGTCCCGCGACCATACCGGTGGCGATGCCCAAAGCACTGGGCTTTCCGAACTTGATCCACTCGATCGTCATCCAGGTAAGAGAGCCGGCCGCGGCCGCAATATGAGTGGCAAGCAAGGCCATCGCAGCGTCGCCGTTGGCGGCCAGCGCGCTGCCGCCGTTGAAGCCGAACCAGCCCACCCACAACATGCCGGCTCCGGTAACCACCATGGTCATGTTGTGAGGAGGCATCGCGGTGTTGGGAAAACCGCGGCGGCGCCCCAGTATCACCGCCGCCACCAAAGCCGCCGCACCGGCCGTCAAGTGCACTACCGTACCGCCGGCGAAATCGAGCAAGCCCATCTCCTGCAGCCAACCGCCACCCCAAACCCAGTGGGTTACCGGGAAATATACGACCGTGGACCACAGCACGGTAAAAGCGAGCACCGCGGCAAACTTCATCCTTTCTGCGAACGCGCCAATTACCAGAGCCGGAGTGATGATCGCAAAAGTAAGCTGATAGGTGGCGAACAAAGACTCGGGGATCGATCCTCTCACCGAGTCCTCATGGATCCCGGCGAACATCGCTTTCTGCAGACCGCCAACAAAGGAGTTACCCTCCGAAAACGACAGCGAGTACCCGTAGAGTAGCCAGACCACGGTCACCACGCCGGTGATCGCAAAACACTGCACCAGGATGGAAAGAACATTGCTCGTGCGAACGAGGCCACCGTAGAACAGGGCCAAGCCCGTCAGCGTCATGAACAACACCAAAGCGGTAGAGGTGAGAATCCAGGCGGTGTCGCCGGGATCCACAGCGGCAGCGGCGGCAAGAGCAGTCGAAGGCAACAGGCAGAGACCAACAATGAACGCAAGGCTGATTTTACGCATAGTGTGATTCCTTGAAGGGGGAAACCATACTCCTGCCGTCCGGCATTCCAAACTCAGATTGTGGGCAACACCTGCTAACCCGGTCATAGCTCTCCGCCCCTGCTACGCTGCAGCAGGGTCTCTGCAACCTTCATTCCCGAGGCAATCGCCATCTGCGTACCGACTCCCGAAGCACCGGCGTCGGCGCCTACGAAATAGAGTCCTCGCAAGGGAGCCTCGATCGCCCGCAATCTCGGCCCGTTCGCCGCTCGCCGGCTCGCGTCTCACCACTTTTCGGCCCTCGACGTAGTGTTAGTACGCCTGCAGGCCTCATCGCTGCGCTTGGGCTGGGATTGCAGGCGCTTGCGACTCTAGCGACGAGGTTTCACGAATAATACGGTCCAACACTGGCGCACTGGCGGAAGGGCCTCAGCGCATTATTTCCCCGGCGTTTACCATCAAGGTCTGGCCGCTTATCATTTGGGAACGGTCGGAACAGAAGAACATCACCGCTTCGGCCACGTCCTCGTCGGCGGCCATGCGCCCGAGCGGAATCTTCGCCGTTATGGCGGCGAGCACTTCCTCCGGCGTCTTACCCTGCTGCTTGGCCTCGCCCTTGATGAAACGCTGCACCGGGGGGCCCCACATCCAACTCGGCACTACCATGTTGACGCGGATCGCATCCGGCCCGAACTCGTCGACCAAGTAGTACATGGCCGAGAGCAACGCGCCTTTGGAGGCGGCGTAGCCGGGCTGTGGCAACGCGGGCTTATACATCGACTGGGAGCCGATCAAGACCACCGAGCCTCCGCCCTGCTCTTTCATCCGCGGAACGACGGCACGCATCAGTTGCATGGCGCCGATCACGTTGGTGTCGAAAGCCGTGCGCCAGGCATCGAAGTCGCTTTCGAAAAGCCCTCCGAACGCCCATTCGAAGGCGGCCACCTGTACAACCGCATCGACTGCTCCGAACTTCTCTACGGCGGCGGCGGCCAGCGACTCGCAATCCGAAGCATCGGCAATATCGCATCGCAGCCAGGCGCTACGCCCGCCTCCGGGGTCCACCTCCGTGGCGACTGCTTCCAACTGAGATTCCGTACGCGCACCGAGAACGACATTGGCCCCGTCGCGAATAGCAAGCCGCGCGCACTCCGCCCCGAGGCCGCTGCCTACGCCTGCAATGAGAACTGTCTTGGATTCGAGCATCGGGCCAAACTCCCCCGCCCGTACTGTTTCTGGTGTGACGGACAGTAGTCAGCTAACATATTACTAGCCAGATAAGAATTTCAATACTTGACATGAAAGCAACTCCCTCGACAACGGACCGCGGGTTCTACGCAGCGGCAATCGAAGAGATAAAGCAGGGCTGGGAGGCCACCCTGCCGGATGTGGATGCAAGCGCTCTGCCCTTGTTCGCCCGAATGGCGGTACTGGCCAAGCTCTATTCCGATTTCTTCGACCGGTTGTTGCGACCTTTCGCGATCACCCGGGCCGAGTACGAAACGCTGGGGATTCTGCGTGCCGGTGCCGGAGCGAAACACTGTTCACCGACCGAACTCGCGGCGCTTGCCGGACAGTCCACGGCAGGCATGACCAAGACCCTCGACCGGCTCGAGCGTGCGGGTCTGGCCGAACGCAGGGCACACCCTAGTGACCGGCGACGAATCGAGGTCGCGATAAGCGGCAAGGGAGCGAGCCTTGCAGAGCGTATTTTCCGAGCCCACATACAGGAACTCGACGCGCTGCTGGAGAACTTGAACGAGAACAAGCGCAACCGAATCGACCGCGGGCTCGAGGAGTTGATCGAATGTTTCCTCCGGTTGCGGCGTTGAAGAAGCGGGGATGAGCAACGATTCGATAGACGGCATCCTCGACGCACGGGCACCGGAGCTGCGCGCCGAAGCTCAAGGCGATGCTGCGTTCTGGGACGAGACACGCGATGTCGTAGTCGTCGGTCTCGGAGCCGCCGGAGCGGCTGCCGCTCTCGAAGCCGCCGGACAGGAACTCGAGGTGACGGTGCTCGAACGTTTCTCCGGAGGCGGAGCGACGGCCCTAAGCGGCGGTATTGTTTACGCAGGCGGTGGAACGAGAATTCAACGCGAGGCCGGAGTCGAAGACGATCCCGGACAGATGCTGGAATACTTGAAGCTGGAGGTCGGCGACGCGGTATCGGAGGCGACGCTGCGCGACTTCTGCGACACTTCCGCCGATACCCTGGCGTGGTTGGAGAAACACGGAGTCTCCTTCGACTCGAGACTGTGCCCCTACAAGACTTCCTACCCCAACAACAACTACTATCTCTACTATAGCGGCAACGAGAGCTTCCGGCCTTATGCGGATGCAGCGCGGCCCGCTCCCCGCGGCCATCGCGCCGCGGGCAAGAGCCTGGGCGGAGCGAGTTTGTTCGAGCCCTTGCGAAACTCACTGTCGAAAAGCGGGGTCGAACTGCGCTATCGCTGTCGAGCCGAGGGCCTGATCGCGGGAGCCGACGGGCGCGTAACCGGTGTCGAATACCTGGAAGTCCAGGGTCAAGCTTACCGGCGTCTGCACGGTTTCCTGGAAAATGTCGCCCGGTCGTTACGCTATTATCTACCTGCTATCTCCAAGCGTTGTATCGCGCGTTGCCGTGAAATCGAGTCGTCCCACTCACGCTTGCACCGCATCAAAGCGCGCCGCGCAGTGATACTGGCGGCCGGAGGTTTCATCTACAACCGCGCTATGGTGGAGGAAATCGCGCCCGCATACCGGCCGGGCATGCCCCTGGGCACACCCGGCGACGACGGTAGCGGGATACTGCTGGGGCGTAGCGCAGGCGCGGCAACCGGGGCGCTCGAGCGTATATCGGCCTGGAGGTTCATCAACCCGCCGGCCGCTTGGACCGAAGGAATCATCGTCGACCGTAGCGGCCACCGCTATATCAACGAGATGATGTACGGCGCCACGATCGGACGGCGTATGGTCGAGGAACACCGAGGAGAGTGTTTCTTGCTCATCGACGCGAGAATCCGGCGAGAGTCGCTACGCCAACTCAAACCCGGCGAGGTCCAGTGGTTTCAGCAGGCTCCAGCCCTGATCAACCTCTTCGCCAACAGCAAGCGCGGAGATACTCCGGAACAAGCCGCCCAAGCTGCCGGCGTAGACCCACAAGGCCTGCGAGATACCCTGCGAGCCTACAATGATTGCGCCCACGGTTCGCGCGAAGACCCCTTGCACAAACCCACCGCCGCGATACGTCCGATCGAAGAAGGTCCTTTTTATATAATAGACGCATCGCTAAACAGTGCGCGATGGCTCTGCCCAACCTTGACCTTGGGTGGCCTCAAAGTGTGCGAAAATAGTGGAGCGGTCCTACGTGAAGACGGATCAGCAATCGCGGGACTCTATGCGGCCGGAAGAAATGCGGTCGGAATCTGCAGCAACGGCTACCTCAGTGGCCTGTCGATCGCCGACTGCATCTACGCCGGACGCCGCGCCGGCCGCAACGCCGCCGCCACTCACGGCAGCGAACCTTGATCAGACAATGATCAACGAGCGAAAATGCGTTGGAGTGCGTCAGCCGTGGCCGAGCGAAGCGTACCCAACCGTATTTGAGCATCGGCCGGCGCGAGTGCGGCCGCCGATGGCGTGCTCACCCGCGAGCCGGGTCCTTACCGGAGGGGATTTGCTCCGTGATTTATGGTCTGGCCAAGGCTGATCTGCATATTCGTAGAAGCTCTGCCGCCAAAGCCGCAAGCGACGCCGGAGTTGCCCCGTGGCCGGGCACTCAGGGCGACAGGCGCGTGCGCGTCCAACCCTCCCCGCTGCGGCGGTAGCAAAGCCGGTCATGCAAGCGGTTCGCGCGTCCCTGCCAGAACTCAATTAGGTCGGGGCTCAAACGATAACCGCCCCAGAACGGCGGAAGCGGTATATTTTTTCCGGCAAAGCGGCGTTCGTATTCTCGGAACACGCGATCCAAATCGTCGCGCTTTTCGACCGCGGCACTTTGCTTGGATGCCCAGGCCCCGATACGGCTTCCGCGCGGCCGTGACGAAAAATAACGTCGCGACTCTTCTTCACTGATGCGCGACACGGAGCCCTCGATGCGAAGCTGCCGCTGCAAAGCCGACCAGTGAAAGACCAAAGCGGCGACAGGATTAGCTTCGAGTTCAACCGCCTTGCGGCTCTCATAATTCGTATAGAACACGAAGCCGCGCTCATCGAAAGACTTGAGCAGCACCAGGCGCGCCGACGGACGCCCAGCGGCGGTCGCGGTAGCCAAAGTTACTGCCTCGGGAAGCTGCATACCGGTGGCCGCCGCATCGTCGAACCAACGAGAAAACAGTGCCAAGGGGTCGTCGCCGGCGGCTTCTTCGGAAAGCCCAACCAGCACCGCCCTGCCGAGGCCGAGCAAGCCGCGCAATTTGTGTATTAACGCCATAGTCGAAAATGCGAACCTCAGTCCTTAGTCCTCAGCCCTTAGCCCTAATGCCAGTAATTTACGACGCGTAAGTGCATGAGATTCCTAGAAGTCCTTGCGTCGGTAGTTGCTCATTTTCGTCTTCACGGCGCGTGGATATCGTCTGGAGCGACGTGGCGGGAGGACCAGATGAGTCAAGGTGTC
>JAJRWY010000122.1 GCA_024276575.1 Candidatus Binatota bacterium | reverse complement strand
TCGCAAGCGCCCGTGAGATCGGCCCAAGCGCAGCGATGAGGCCCGCAGGCGTACTAACAGTACGTCGAGGGCCGAAAAGCGAGCACGGGCCGAGATTGCGGGCGATTGAGGCTCGTAGCAGAGGTTTCATGAATAATGCGGCTTAACCCCAAGGCGGCGAAAAAAATCGCCGAGACGCCCCCACCGGCCGGACTCTGCGAGCGACCCCGGCTTGCACGGTGCCCCGGCCGAAAAGGTCGAGATTCAAGCACGGGCCGGTTCGTATACACTAGGCGCACAAAAACTAACTTGCGTTAGTTAAATTAAAGCCACACAATGCGATCCTAGTGACCGCCGGTGCAACCCGGCACATGCAGTAGGAGGCCCCGCCTTGCAATCAGGAATCGAATCCAAAGCCTTTGACCGCTTCTCGGAAACTTGCTCGGCAGTGTTCACCGACAGCGCCGCCCAATGGAAAGGCCAAGGCGGAAAAGTGTTGGGCTACTTCTGCTCGGCAATGCCCGAAGAGATCGCGACTGCGGCCGGGATGCTGCCGGTCAGGCTTCGGGCCACGGGCAGCGACGGCACCGAACTCTCCGACTCCTTTCTCAGCAGTCTCAACTGCACCTTCCCTCGCCACGCCTTCAACATGGCTCTCAAAGGCGAGTATGACTTCGTGGATGCGATGGTGATGTTCAATAGCTGCGACCACATCCGCCGCGTCTACGACCACTGGGTGCGACAAATAAAAACCCCCTATGTAAAGATTTTCAGCCTACCCAAGAAGGCCGAAGCGGCTCAAATCGACTGGTTCCGCGGCGAACTCGATCAACTGTGCGCGGACCTGCGCGAACACTTCGGCGTCGAACTCGACGATGCGGGCCTCGCCAAGGCGATAAAGCAACACAATCTCACGCGCCGTTTATTGCGGCGCCTCTACGATCTTCGCAAAGCTGAGCGCCCGCCGATAAGCGGAGCCGAATGTCTCGCGGTAACGGTGTCGAGCACGGCAATGGCCGCGGCCGACTACAACGAGGTCCTCGAGCAACTGCTCGAGGACCTCGAAGGCAGCGACGGCCTGCCACGGCCGCGCGCCCGGCTCTTGGTAATGGGTGGGGAACTCGACGACCCTCGCTACTTGAAGGAAATCGAAGACCAGGGCTGCTTGGTAATAGCCGACTCCCTGTGCTTCGGCTCGCGTTTGTTCTGGAAGGACGTCGACGAGAACGATCCTGACCCGCTTCAGGCCTTGGCCCGCTACTATGTGGCCGACCGCCCGTCGTGCGCACGCATGTTTACTGAGTATGACAAGCGCGCCGCCTACGTACGTGAGATGATCCGGGACTTCGACGTCGACGGCGCGATCTTCGAGCGCCTCACCTTCTGCGAGATTTACGGCTTCGAGCAGTACTCGATGGCCAACGACTTCAAAGAGTGGCAGGTACCGTTGCTGTGCATGGATCGCGAGTACATTCTCGGCGCGATAGGACAGCTTCGAACCCGCGTGCAAGCCTTCCTCGAGACCATGGAGAACTGAGCGATGAACGCCAAACAGGAGCACAGCGTATCGCGCATCCGGGAAGAGATAGAGATGTACCAACCGGTGCTCGAGATGCTAGAGCAATTCCCGGGTGAGTCGGGGCATCTGCAGGTACCCATACTCAAGAGCCTGCTCGCGCAGCACCGCCGCACCATCGAGTGCGTGGAAAATGATGAGCCCTTCCTAGCCAGCCAGTACACCAACCCGGTGGAGATACTCAGCGCCATGGACATCCACTGGTACTTCCACCTACAGCAAATGTTCGCGGGCAGCGGGACCGGGGGAGGAATTCACATCGCCGAGGACCTCGAAGCCATCGACGACCTGACACTTCCGTCCGACTGCTGCACTTTCCTACGCTTGGGGCTCTACTACCAGATAGCGGGATTGCTACCGATTCCGACCGCCTACCTAGCCCTGACGGAACCCTGCGACGGCACTTCGGGATGGCATGCAGCCTTCATGCACCACAGCGACTGGCGCAAAGTGCCGGTCTTCGCGCCTGACCCGCCCTACCACAACGACGAACGCGCAGTGGAATACTATGCGGGCGAGATGAAAAGAATGGTGGACTTCATCTCTGAGCACACCGGCAAGTCACTCGACATGGAGCGGCTCAAGCAAGTCGTAGAGGAAACCAACAAAGGCTACGCACTGTGGATGGAATACAACGAGGTCAGACGCTCCTCTCCCACTCCCCATAGCTACATCATGCCGATGTCGTGTTTTTTCCAGATCAACACGGCAGGAGCCGGCGATCCGGACAAAACGGCCTGGTACGAAGATATGCTCGCCGACGCGGAACGCCGCGTTCGCGACAATGTTCCCGAAGTGCCGAACCAGAAGCTACGGTTTTTCTGGTACGACATACAGCCCTTCTATTTCGCCGAGATCGCCTCCTGGCTCGAGCAGGAATGGGGCGGGGTAATTGCCATGGACATGGTCAGCTACTGCCCCTACCAGTTGGTGGACACCAGCAGCGAAGACAGTATCTTTCGTGGATTGGCACGCCGAGCGTTCCAAGACGGGCCGATGATACACCAAGCCCGCGGCACGGCCGACAACGTAATCGACGACATCACGCGCATAGTGCGCGACTACAACATAGACGTCGTGATCTTTCCCGGCCACGTCGGCCACAAAGACATGGCGGCCAGCGCCAGTCTGGCCAGGCAGGTATGCCGCGATCTCGGCGTCCCCTTCATTCATCTCGGCATCGACCAAGCCGACCGGCGCTATATGACCGTGGAAGAGATCAAGGACAAGCTGTCGCGATTCCTCGGGGCTATGGGCCTGGGCTGAGCGGGCTGAGAGGCTCCACTTCGGATTGGCCGCCGCCGCTGCCTTCCGAGCGCAGAAACGCCGGTTGTAAAATGTGAAGCACGGCGGCCAGCAAGGTGACGGTACCTAGGAAACAAACGAACATGTTGATGGAGACCAGCACGCCGAGATCCTTGTTAGGCGGAAACTGAGAAGTCGCCAGCATCAAGAAGCCGGCTAGAACCACCATCGCATTGTAGAAGATCGCCACACCGGAAGTGCTCAGCGTCTCGCGCATGGCGGCTTCCGGCGTCATTCCGGCCATACAATCCTGGCGGTAGCGGAAGATGAAATGAATAGCGTAGTCGACGCCGATGCCGATGCTCATCGAGCTTACCAGGGCGGTGGCCACGCCCAGGCGAACTCCGGCCCAGGCCATCAATCCGAAGTTCAGCACCGTAGCGATGGCCACCGGGAGAACCGTCAACAACCCGGCAGTCACCGAACGACACATGATGCTCGCGAGAATCGCAACGATCACCAAAGCCACCGCCAAGCTTCTGGCCTGGCCCTGCACGATCATGGAAACGAACGTAAAGTTTACCTGGGCAAGCCCCGAAACGTGGGTCGATATCCCGGCCGGCGCAAGATTCTCCGCGGCATAGGTCTCGACGTCTTCGATTACGTAGCGGGCGAGACCCGAACGGTCGGAGGCCAGCCGCGCCCGTAAGTTGGCTAGGCGGTAATCGTAATCGACCACGTCATCGAAGTCTCCGGGGTCTCCGGACATCGAGTACAACAACAGGTATTGCGCAATCAGTTCCCGGCTATCGGGGATTCGATAGGCATCGGGGTCGTGCGGATTCATCACTTGATTCATCCGCTTGATGTAGTCGGCTATGGAACGGGTGCGGCCGGTGTAGCCTTGTGCCTCCATATGGCGCTGTAACCCTTCCAGCGCCCGTAGTTTCGCCGGGTCTTTCCAGCCGCCATCCTCTCGCGCGTCAACGATTATCTGCATGGGGTGGGACCCCCCGAAATAGGCACGGTACTCCTCGTCGGCAGCTTTCACCGGACTCTGTTCCGTAAAGTTTTCCAGCATGGAGCTTTCGACCTCGAGCTTGGGCAAACCGGCGAGTCCAAAAGCCACCACGATTACCGCCGCACCCACCGCGACATAAGGGCGGTGCAAGACGAAAGCGGTGACGGCGTCCAGGAAAAAAGTGGCCACACCACCCTTTTTGGTCTGCGTACCCAGCGTACGCGCGGCTGCCCGTCGCGGAAGCGGCAGCACGCAGAGCACCGCCGGCAGCAGGGTTAGCGAAAACACCATGCCCGCCAAAACCCCGACCGCACCGAAAATACCGAATCCCTGTATGGGCCGCATGATCGAGACCGCCAGGGATCCGATACCCGCCGCTGTGGTAAGCGAAGTCATGACGATCTGCGGCGTCATCTGCTGCATGGTTTCGTATACGGTCTCAGCCGCCCGGCGATCGGGCGCTCCGGCTACGCCGAGCATGAAATGATGAATGATGTGGATACCGTTGGCGACGCCCACAGCAACCAGGAGAGAAGGCATCATAGTCGTAATCGCAAAGAACGTCGCGCCTGTCCAGGCCATCATGCCGACTGCCCAGAGCACGGAGTTGAAAACCACCAGTAGCGGCAAAAACACTCCTCTGAGCGAGCGCAGCGCGAGCAACAACAATAACGCAGCCGCGGCGATTACCAGGGGAAACATCTGCTGCAAGTCGGTCTTGGCGAGCACTCCCATCTCGCCCTCGATGACCGGGCGTCCGGCTATCAAGACTCGAGTACCTGCAGGGATCTCCGTAGCGGCCACGATCTTTCGCAGGTCGGCGTAAAGTGCGACTTTATCCCTACCCTCGTAAAGTTCGCCGATGATTACGGTCGCATGGCCGTCTTTGCTGACCAGGGTGCCGACCATCATCTCATTGTCGAAGACGGCGTCGCGAACCGCGTCGGCTTGGTCTTGTGTCGCCGGGACTTCATCGAAGAAGGGTTCGGCGTCCAACATGTCGTCATCGCCGGTAATGTTGTCGACCTCGGAAAGACTGACCAAGTCGTCTTCGTCGATGGAGTCGAGATCGCCCATGGCGGTCGACAAGCGTTCGACTAGTGCGAGGTTGTCCGGGGTGAACATCCCGTGTTCACCGTCATTCACGACAATGAAAACCGCCGGGTCTTGAATGTCGAAGTAATCCTCGACCCAGTCGTTGTACACGACCGCCGGGTGTCCTTGCGGCATCATCGAGCGAACGTCCGGCTCGATCTGCAATTCAGGAATGCGCCACGACACGACGGCAGTCACGGCGAGAAACAAAGCGATGGTAAGCTTAGGATAAGTAACTACAAGACGGTTCAGCTTGCTCATTGTCTGCGCGTTTCCCTGTTACCCCGCTACTGCTGTTCATCGTCAAGGGGATTCGAAGCCGCTACGGCTCCGTCGCCAACCGGCAAGCCCGCAGTGCTTTCAAGACCGTCGATACCCACTAATCGCCGTGTGATCGAGAGAATTTCCTGCCGGTGAGTTGCAAGACTTCGCTCGCTCAAAGGATCGAAACTGCCATGGGGCGCAATGATCGGGAGCACCGAGACGAAAAACACTGTCGCTCCGGATACCGCGCTGGCCAGATGCATGGCGTCCACTGGCCGGAAAGATCCTTCACGCCGCCCTTCCTCGAGGACGGCCTCGATGAATTCGAGCACCTCGCGGCCCTTCTTCGCAAAGCGCGGTTCCCGCTCCGGGCTAGCATCGGCGAACTCCCGCAACATCAAACGCGCCAGCCAAGGCCGCTCGGTAATGACATCCACCCAGGCATTTACCATAGCCTCGATACGTTCACGCGGCGGACTCGAGGCACCGAAGATCGCCTGCACACGCTCGAGCAAATCGCCGGCCCCCTCTCCTAGAGCAGTATCATAAAGGTCCCGTTTGTCTCGGAAATAGTAGACAAGGGCTGCCCGCTGCACACCAACACGCGACGCAACATCCTCTAGACGCGTTTTACTATAGCCCATTGCCGCAAATAGCTCAGTTGCTACTTTAAGTATTTTGGCTCGCGTCTTCTCGCCGCGAACACCGATATGCCGATTGGGAGCCACGCCCTTACTTACTTGCGCGCAAGTAGATAAGTCAAACAGCGCGTTGCGTCAGTGGATGTAACTCGTACGAGGCCGCGCTGGAACGTACCGCCCGAACTCAGCGACTCTCGCCGCCGCTCACAGGCCTGGCAAACGGTAGTCCGGCAGCTTCGCTCAACCGTGCAATCCCGATGGTTACGGGTAGATCGAGCGCTAGGTCACCATGGGGAAGGTTGCGCGCAGAGCACACGATGCGGGGGCCCTCGTCGAGTTCCACTACCAATATGGAGTAGGGCAGCACCTCCGAGAACATTGGGTGCAGAGGCCGGTGGGTAATCGTCCACGAAAACACCCGTCCGCTGCGCGCGGAGGCTTGCCAGGACCAATCGCCGGACCCACATTCGGCACACAGAAAGCGGGGCGGATGACGCCAGTCCCCGCAACGATCACAGCGCTGGAAGCGCAACTCGCCGCCGGCGAGAAAGCGGTACCATTGCGCGCTGAGCCCGTCCGGCGCAGGAGCCGGGAGAGGATAATCGTCACTCGTGCTCATCAGTCCCTCGCCAGAACGGCAATCGATCCGTCCCCGAAATCTCCCCAGCCTGTAACCAAGCCGAGTTGAGCCCCGCCGACCTGAGCATCTCCCGCCTCGTGGCGAAGCTGGCGCACCGCCTCGATGGTATGGTTAAGGCCCCAAGCGTGGCCTTGAGAAAGCAGGCCGCCGTGGGTGTTGGTGGGAAACGCACTGCCCATTTCCAGGTTGCCATCACGAACGAAGGCACCGGACTCACCACGGCCGCACAAACCCAAAGCTTCGAGCTGCAGTAGCACTACATAGGTAAAGCAGTCGTAGATCTGCAAGAAATCCATATCCTGCACACGCACTCCGGCACGTCCCAGCGCTCTAGGCGCAGCATGGGTCAAGCCGACTACGAATGGATCCTTCCGGTTGGCGACGTCGTCGGCCGGAAACGGATGCCCTTCAGCGGCAGCGAGTATCGATACGGTCGCATGGTCGCAGTCACGCGCCCGCTCGATACTGCTTACCACCAGCGCCGCCGCACAATCGGTTTCCAAGCAGCAGTCGAGTCGGCGAAAGGGCTCGCTTATCCAAGGGCTGGCGAGATACTCGTCCATGTCCATCGGACGTCCGCGCATCAAGGCTTTCTCGTTCAGTTGAGCGTGCTTGCGCGCGAGCAGAGCTACTGCGCCGGTGTCACGGTCTTCGATGCCATAGAGCAGCTTGTGGCGCATACATACGAAAGCGTAGAACTGCGCGGGCGCCATCGCTCCATGGGGAATGAGAAAATCGACCATGGAATCGAAGGCCGATGTCATTACCACACCGTGCCGGGGCTGCGGCACTCCGGGGCGCGGCCGCAGAAAGGAATAACCGTTCCAACCTACCACCACGAGGACATTCTCAGCCAACCCGCTGCCCACGGCCATGGCCGCACTTTGCAGAGCCGCGGTCGGACTAGCGCCCCCCATGGACGCGGTCGTCGAGTACTTGAGGTCTCGCAGGCCGAGGTTGGCGGCAAGTTCCTCGCAACTCGTATACCAAGGTGGAGGCAACAGCGCGTCCACCTCCGACATCTTCAAGCCCGCGTCAGCAACTGCGGCCTGCGCGGCTTCCAGCATCAGCACCGTGGGAAGCTTCTCGGAGCCCTTCATGTAGTCGGTTTCCGCTATTCCGGTTATCGCCGCTTTCACTTTCGAATTTCACCTACCGGCCCGCAAAGGCACACCTGCGCGCCCTAACGTGGGCCACTCATGAAACCTCTGCCACGAGGCCGCAAGCCCCCACAATTTCGGCCCGTACTCGTTCGCCCGCAGGGCTCGCCAGCAGGCTCACGGCCCTCGACCTAGTGCCACTACGCCTGCGCGCCGCAATGCTACGCGTAGGACGATCTGGCCGGCCTCACGGGCGCTTGCGACTCTCGCGACGCGGTTTCAGTAGAATGCAGGCTAACAGATCGCCCGACTCAGGAAAGAGAAGGTGCTGCGTGGCCTCCTTGCGCCTCCTAGCCGATCTGTATAGCAATGCGTTATAAGTCTGCGCGGTAGAAACTCCGGCGCATAGACTCCCAGGGGATATCTACCGGCAACGAAAACCGTGACTGTCTTACGCAAGAAGAGCGCTGCATTCGCGACGGCTTGGATAATGTTCCTGGCCGTTGCGCTCGGAGCCACGCATGTTCACAACGCGGACGCGCTCGACTCGCAAGGACAGGTGCAAACTCCGCGGGTTTCCGTTCAGGCGCCTACGTGTCCTGCCTGCACAATCGGCCATCACACCACCAACCTTGCCCAACCGGTACTCGGAACGGACAGGCCAACGCTTCATCGTTGGCGCGGCTGTCACGAGTCCGTCTTTGGCAATCCGCAACGGTATTCTTGCGACGCTTCCCCCCGCGCCCCTCCTCTCCACTTCTGCTGACAGTTTCAAAAAAACACCCCGGGCCCCGCCGGTCCCGGATGTCTCGAATACTTCCAGCAAAAGGCGGTAGCTGCCGCCCCGGCCGCAGCTACCGGCACTCGAGGAGGAGCTATGGCCACATCAAGCAACGGTTCCCTGCCCGCGAAGTTTGTAATCGCTACACCTAGCGTAGCCGCGCCCCTGGCCTGCTGCGTGCTACTGCTCGCGCCCGTTTCGGCACAAGCCGGCACGGGAGCCACCCTACAAGCCATGCGACAAGAGATTTCCCAAATGCGGGCAAACTACGAAGCACGCATCAGCGCACTCGAAGCGCGCATCGAAGAACTAGAGCGGACTTCAGCAACATCGCTAGCAGGCGCGACCGCACCGAGGCAAGGCGCGGATTCTGCGGTGGCGGCGATTCGTGCGGCAGCGCGCCGGGCCGCAGGTGCACAGGCGCCGCTTTCTACGGACGCTGCGGCGCCGGATCTCGCGATGAAGGCCGCGGCGATGGGGCATGAGCGCAATTTGAGCCGGCTCAATCCGGAGATCTCTTTTACGGGCGACCTGCTCGCGCGCTACGATTCTCCAGCAGCGGCTTTCGACGCGCGCGAGTTCGAGATCGACATGCAATCGGCGCTCGATCCTTTCTCTTCGGCCAAGCTCACTTTGTCTTTCGGAAGTGATGAAGCCGAGGTTGAAGAGGGCTACCTGCGCTATCACGGTTTGGCCCGCGGTTTGAGCCTGCGTGCGGGCAAGATGCGCCAAAGCTTCGGCGTGCTCAACCGCTATCACCAGCATGCCTTGCCGGTACCGGACTACCCGCTGCCATTGCAGTTCTTCTTCGGTGCCGAGGGGCTTGCACAAACCGGCCTTTCTATTGAGTGGCTGCTTCCGTGGAGCTGGTCTTCGGCCAATGAAGTAACCGTCCAACTCATGGATTCTTCGGCGGAGCCTTTCGGCGCCGGCGGTTTCCGGCGCCTGACGGCGCTAGCGCATCTACAAAACTACTGGGATATCGACGATGCCAGCTACTTCGAATGGGGCCTTTCAGCCGTGGGCGGGCGCTCGGCCCCAGGGCGCGAAAGCAAGGTGTTCGGAACCGACCTGAGCTATCACTGGCAGCCGCCCGGCCGCGCGAAGTACCACGAAATAACCTGGCGCACGGAAGCGCTGTTGTCCATGCGTGACGACGAGAGCGGAAACCGTCGCGATGCTTGGGGCCTCTACAGTTATGTCGAGAGCCTGCTGCGCCGCAACCTCTACCTTGGTTTGTTCTACGACCGCGCGGCCGACCCAAGGTCGCCCGGAGACGAACAGTGGCGGATCTCGCCCTATCTCACCTGGTGGCAAAGCGAGTATGTACGCTTACGCGGAGCCTACGAGTTCTATCGAAACGCGACCGGCCGCAACGATCATCGTGTGCTGGCTCAATTCACCTGGGCTGCAGGACCCCACAAACATGAAAATTACTAAAACACTCCCGATCCCGGCCTTGGCGATAACACTTCTTCTCGGATTCTCGAGCCTGTTGTGGGCGCAACCCGAGGGACACAAGTTGAAAGTCGTTACCACCCTCCCCGTTTATGCTTCCATTGCCCGCGCAATCGGTGCGGAGCGCGTGCAAGCCCGCTCGATCTCACGGCCACTCGAAGATGCGCACTTCGTCAAGCCCAAGCCTTCGCTGGCGCTCATGCTGCAGGACGCCGATCTCTTCGTAACGACCGGCCTTGACCTGGAACTGTGGGCGCCGACGCTTGTGGACAAGTCCGGGAACGCGCGCATTCGCGACGGCCAGGCCGGATATGTCGCCGTAGCAAAAGGAGTGCACATGCTCGACGTTCCGTCATCGGCCAGCCGGGCGGGCGGCGACGTCCACGTTTACGGAAACCCTCACGTGCACACGAGCCCGATCAACGCCAAGCAAATCGCCGCAAATATAGAAGCCGGGCTCGAGCGCGTGGACCCCGCCGGCGTGGCAGTCTATCGCCGCAGCCTCGAAGATTTCCGCAGCCGCGTAGACAAAGCTCTCTACGGCGAAGAACTCGCAGCTTTGCTCGGCGCCGAGCTTCTCGACCCCTTGGCCGAGAAGGGAACCTTGATCTCATTTCTCGAGAGTCAAACACTCGATGGGCACCCGCTCATTGACCGCTTGGGTGGCTGGCTCGGGCGAGCGCGGCCTTTGCGCGGCCGCTCTATCATTGCTTACCACAAGAACTGGATTTACTTCACCGAGCTTCTCGGACTGCGCATAGTCGATTACGTCGAAAGCAAACCCGGCATACCGCCCTCCGCACGCCATGTTCACGAGCTACTGAACCTGATACAGGCCGACGGAGTCGCGGTATTGCTCTCGGCATCGTACTTCGAAGCGAGTAAGCCGCGCATGATCGCTGAGCGTAGTGGCTGCAAGGTGGTACGCGTTCCCATGGGGCCGGGAGCCGATGGCGTAGACGACTACTTCTCACTAATCGATCTATGGATTGACGAACTGCTCCACGCTTTCGGCGAGGAGGCAGCACCATGATCGATGCATTGCAGTTCCTCGCTGCCCCCTTGGCAGCGGCCGTTTCCATGGCCTTGATCCTCGGTTATCTGGGCATCCACGTCATCTTGCGCAGGGTTATTTTCGTCGATCTCGCCTTGGCGCAGATAGCGGCGCTCGGAACCCTGGTCGGTTTCTTTTTCGGGCACGAACCGGGCGACGCTGCTTCTCTGGCCTACTCACTCGGCGCCGCGTTGTTGGGCGCCGCAGTGTTCAGTCTCACTCGAACCCGCCGTGAGCAAGTGCCGCAAGAAGCTTTGATCGGCATCATCTACGTCATCGCTTCGGCCTTGGCGATCTTGATCGCCGACCGAGCTCCCGAGGGTGCCGAACACATCAAGGAACTGCTGGCCGGCGCGATTCTGTGGGTGACCTGGACGCAAGTGCTCCGCGACTTGCTGGTTTTTGCCGCAGTGGGACTCTTTCACTATTGGGCACGCAGCCGCTTTGCTCTGATCAGCGAGCAACCCGAACGCGCTTTCGACGAGGGGGCTGCTGTGCGCTTGTGGGACTTCGCGTTTTACGCGAGTTTCGCAGTCGTCATTACTCTTGCGGTCGGCGTCGGTGGCGTACTGATGGTCTTCACCTACCTAGTAGGCCCGGCGATATTGGCAGTCTCGGCTGTCGATAGCTGGGAAGGACGTCTCGCCGTAGCCTGGAGCGCGGGTGTCGCGGCTTCCGTGCTTGGCCTGGCCGCCTCCTACCGCTGGGATCTCCCCAGTGGCCCCGCAATAGTTTGCATTATCGGTATTTTTCTTCTCGCCAGGGCCGCATGGATTCCACTTGCCGCGGTTCGCAACAACGCCGGCACCTGACCTCAATGCCAGAGACTTAGCCGGGATTATTCGTAAAGAGTTCGTGGCGAGGAGCGCGAGCCGGAGCAGCGGCACACTCGCGGTGCTCTTCAAGGCTGCGTGATTAAGCACGCTGAAACGATTGTCCGCAGCCCGCTTGCATATTAGTTACTACCTTCGAGCAAGGGGGACTTCCGAGCAAGGGGAATCTGCACAGCAGTGGTACTGTGTCGAAGATGTACGGAGTTTGTCCGCCGGCAGACTTCGAGCACGGGGAATCTGCACGGCAGTGGGACTTTACGCTAGCTACAAGAGCAATCGCGGTGGCAAGGGGCCAAACCATGGACAAAGTTTTACAGAGTGCCTCCGCCGTATTGCTCGTCGCTATATGCGGTGCCGGCTGCGAGAGCGATCGTCAACACCGAGTGGCTCTATCTGTCGGCCGCACGGCAGCAGGGCCCGAGGGTCCAGAGTTTCGTGTTGACCTCCCCGGTGACGGCGGTTTATCACAACGTGCGGGTTCGGTGGTGCGGGACCCGGACGGCAGCTTTGTCGTCGTGTGGGATGGGTACACCTATCCACGGCTCGGAATGTTCGCTCGGCGCTTCGACAGCGATGGAACTCCGAACGGGGGGGCCGTTTCTCCTCGGCGACGACGGCGGTACCGGGCCGGTGATCGCGCGACATGGCGATGGCAGCTTTGTAGTCGTCTGGAAGCGCAGGCCCTACGATTCCAACTACGACATCATCGAAGCGCAGCGTTTCGATGATGTCGGGAGTCCTAATGGTGGTAGGTTTGCCGTCAGCACTTTCGGCAGTAGCCGTCCGCGCTACCCCGACGTTGCCTCGCTCGGAAGTGGCCGCTTCGTGGTCGTATGGTCTACGTATGACTTCAACGCAGTAGAAGATCTCAGCCGGGAAGTATACGGGCGTATCTTCAACGGCGACGGCACTCCTGCCGGGATCGACTTTCACGTCAACACGTTCACCGCCACTCGGCAGCAACGCCCCAAGGTCGATGCCGCGGCCGACGGAAGCTTCGTGGTCGTATGGGAGAGCGGGGGGAACGACACCTACGCTGGGGACCAGTTCTCCGGTCCCGATGGCCACTACCTCGCTGTGGCCGCGCGACGCTTTGACAACACTGGCGTCGGCATAGGCGACGAATTTGTCGTCAACACCTTCACTCCCTACAGTGAGTCAAACCCGGACGTCGGCGTTCGCGCCGACGGTAGCTTCGTCGTCGTATGGGACACGCAGTATGGCGACGAGAGACCGGGAGGCCCCTACGGAACCATTATCGACAATTCAGTTACCATGCGGCTGTACCAGGCCAATGGAGACCCGGTCGGCGACGAAGAGCACATCAACGACTTCAAGCCCGGGAACCAAGTACGGCCCGCGATTGCGCTCGACGACGATGGTGGATTCGTCGTCGTGTGGGAAAGCTACAGCACCTACGCGAGTGCGGATCCGCGTGACAGTGACTCGGGTGTATTCGGGCGAGCGTTCGATTCGAACGGGACACCGGAGGGCGGAGATTTCCACGTCAACTCTTTTTCGGCCTATGACCAGAGTTCTTCCTCGGTCGCAGGCGACGGCAACGGTTCCTTCGTTGTCGTATGGACTGGTGCCGAAGCCTTCCATGATTACGGGGCAGACTTCTCGTCAGGAATTGCCGGGCGGGTCTTTAAACGCGGCACAGCCGGTTCCGGCGACTTTCCGATCACCATCAGTAAGGACGATGGGCTTCACGAGTGGGGGGTGGATCCGCTGATTCCCTACACCATCTCCGTCACCAACAACGATGGCCTTTTCCATGACGTTACGATCACGGAGCGGGTTCCTGTAAAATCCACCTTCTCGCCGGCCGGCAGCACACCCGGCTGGACTTGCGCTGCGAAGCAGAGCGGCAGGACCGAATGTACGATGGATCTCGGATCGGTGCCCCCCGGCGCCACCGTCGACGTGGACTTCGCGGTTCTCATGGATCCCGGCGCGCCGCAGTTGTGGACGGCTTATAATGTCGCATTCGCGACCGCCGGCGATATAGAGGGCGTGGCGATCGCTGAGCAGGCGACTCCGTTTGGAGGCTGCGAACTCGTGGATCTGGATCCCGGCGTGTGCATGGCCCTCTGCTATTACCTACCGGCCTTCTGTTCAGAGGTGAACGGAGTGAGCGTAGCGGGCGCACGTATCGCACCAGGAGAGGAACCCCTGGCTTTTCTCCGCTTTCGTGATGTGGAACTCGGCGGCCAGCGCGGTGGGGAACGGCTAACCGACTTGTACTACCAGAACAACGTCGCCATAGTCGCGGCGACCGAATCGGATCCGGGACTCGTTTCGCTGGGGACCACCGCTTTCACTACATTGGCGCTAAGCCCTTCAAGCGTGCTGACGCAGGGTCAGGTCGATGCCCTCAACAACTACCTCGCAGCGCTCACTGCGGCAGCCGATCCCGAACTTGCGGGCGTTTTGACGCGCGAATGGTCACGTCTCGATATTGACGGGCTGGTGGGAAAGTCGATTGATACCGTGCGCGACGAACTCGACCACCTCAGCTGCGAGGGTTTCGAGACAGAGCTTCTGTGTGGTGACGTGACCGGCGACTGCGCGGTAACGGCAACCGATGCGCTGGCCATATTGCGTATCGCCGTCAAGCTCGACCCGGATCGACCTGAAGCCGACATGGACGGCGTAGATGGGGTCATCGCCCGCGATGCTCTTCAGGCTTTGCGCTTCGCTGTAGGCATCCATGAGCCTGAACCGGCCTGCAATACGCCGCCCCCGTGACATAGTCGTGACATGGATTAGACGAGGACAAAGCGGCACCGCGGATCCTGCACGGAGCGCGGCGACGCCCCCCGCTTCCACTTGCCCACGCTACGCACGCTCATACCCGCCGCCGCTGCGGCCTCCTGCGAACAACCTCGCCGAAGACGACGAAGCAGGTTTACCTGTTGGTCAGCAATTCTGATTGTCGCCGATTAGGCGGTCATTGATCGCACGGCCACCTTGCTTGTGTGGGTTGTGGGCGGCGGCCGAAAGCTTGTCGAGCCGAAGCACCCTCGGACAAAAGCACCCCCGGCCACCCGCGGGCCTGTTATCCCGCGGGCCTGGCCCCGCCGGGCCGGGCCCCAGCCCCGGCCACCCGGACCTTGACTCGTCACTAGAGCCCCTCTAATCTTAGAGTCACTCCACCCAGAAGAGGCCCGGAATCGACTCGTGAATCAACTTGCAAATGAACACGAATGAAACTGCACAACGGCTTAGCGGCGCTCGTTATCCATAGTTCTGCAGATGGCATCTAACAGCGACCTTGACAGCAACGAAAACCGGCGTGCCCGCCGCCGACGCGCCCTGCATGAACACATCTACAAGACAGCGTCGGCGATGTTCCTCGAGCTTGGCTTCGAGGCCACGACCGTCGAAATGATTGCCGATAAAGCAGACGTTGCTCAAGCCACATTTTTCAACCATTTCCCTACAAAAACTCATGTTCTACATGAAATGGCGGAAGGGGTATTCCTGCGCTTCCACTCTCTTATCGATGAGCAACGGAGACGGCCCGTCAGTACCGGCCAGCGCCTGCTCGGCTTTGCCGATCGTGCGGCCCTGGCCGTGGAGCGCGCGCCGGAGCTGACGCGCCGGGTGCTGCTCGAAGTTCTCGACACCGTAGAACAGGGAGAATCGGAGCGCCGTTTGGTACTGATACAGAACGAACTGCGCGAGTTGCTACTCGACGGGCAACGCTCAGGCGATCTCGCCGAGAGCGAAGATGCGGACCTCCTTGCCGAAATCACCCTGAGCGTAATCGTCGGAACCATGGCCAAGTGGATACACGACCCCGGCTACCCTCTGCGCAAGCGCATGCACGACTCCGCCGCTTTTCTGGGTCGAGCGTTAACGACAACCGCCGAAGCCGAAGCTCGATCTAGAAAAGGCACGGGAAGCGCGAAGAATACGAAGAATACGAAGAATACGAAGAGTACGAAGAGTACGAAGAAAAAGAGTCCATGAGCGCCGGCCGGGTGTCGAGCCACGGGCACTCGCTGAGACCGTAGGCGCACGAAAACACGAAAACAGGAGAAACACATGCACACCGAATTAGCCGCCCGGCTAGGAATAGAGTTCCCCATTTTCGCTTTCACCCACTGCCGCGACGTCGTAACGGCAGTCAGCAACGCCGGCGGCCTCGGCGTTCTCGGGGCCGTGGGTTTTTCTGCCGAGCAGTTGGAAACCGAACTGCAGTGGATCGACGAGCACGTAGGAGACCATCCTTACGGCGTGGACATCGTCATCCCCGGCAAGTACGAAGGCATGGGCGAAACCGACGTAGAGAAGTTGGAAGCCATGCTGGCAGCGCAGATACCGCAGCAACACCGCGACTTCGCTGCCAAGCTCCTGTCCGAGCACGGCGTCCCGGAACTTCCACCGGGCGAGAAAGCCCAGGAGCTGCTGGGCTGGACCGAGGCTACTGCGGGGCCACAAGTGCAGAGCGCACTGAAGCACGAGAAGGTAAAGGTGCTCGCCAACGCCCTGGGCACTCCCCCTCCCGACGTGGTCAAGTCGATACAGGACACCGGACGTCTAGTCGGCGCCTTGTGCGGCAGCGCCAAGCAGGCTCTTTCACACCAAGAGGCGGGGCTGGATTTCATTATTGCGCAAGGATACGAGGGCGGCGGCCATACCGGAGAGGTAGGCAGCATAGTGCTGTGGCCGGAGGTAATCGACGCAGTCAAGCCTACTCCGGTACTGGCGGCCGGCGGTATCGGCAACGGGCGGCAGATGGCCGCCGCCATGGCCATGGGGGCGCAAGGTGTATGGACGGGGTCTCTGTGGCTGACCGTAAGCGAGGCGGAATGCCCGCCCGAGCAAAAACAGAGTTATCTCGCGGCGGGCCCCCGCGACACGGTGCGCTCGCGCTCCTTTACCGGCAAGCCCTGCCGCATGCTGCGCAACGACTGGACCGAAGCCTGGGCGGCCGAGGATACTCCCGACCCTCTCGGCATGCCCTTACAGTTCATGGTGACAGCCGATGCCGTTACTCGCGTCCACCGTTATGCCGCCAAATCGCAAGCCGTAGCTTTCAATCCGGTGGGGCAAGTCGTAGGGCAAATGAACGAGGTGCAGCCGGTCCGGCAGTTAATCCAAAGGCTGCTCGAAGAATACCTCGACGCCTTCGAAGACCTACGGGCCTTGATGCCGAAGATCTGAGATCCGCCGTACAGCACTTCGGCTCCAGGCCTACCCGGGCCCGAATAGGCATGGAGCCTAGTCGGCGTCATCCATGGGGCCTCTGCTACGGGCATTAACCCGCATTATTCATGAAACCTCTACTACGAGCCTCAATCGCCCGCAATCTCGGCCCGTTCGCCGCTCGCCGGCTCGCGGCTCACCACTTCTCGGCCCTCGACGTACTGTTAGTACGCCTACGGGCCTCATCGCTGCGCGTGTGCCTATCTGGCCGATCTCACAGGCGCTTGCGACTCTCGCGACGAGGTTTCATGCATAATGCCGGTCTAAGAAACAGCGAAGTCGAAATTGCGAAAGCGGAACGATGACTGCACAGCCGTAGCGTGGCCGTGTTGCGACTGGATACGCTGCGAACGCGATGATAGGTGAGAGCCGCATGGCGCTCACTTAGACCATATTATTCGTGAAAGCTTTGCTAAGTGTTCGTACTGAAAATGCAGATTGGATCTTGCTGAGGCTGTGCTGAGACCATGATACTTGCAACCTTCACACATCAAGGATCGACGAGGCCTGGCGCGGTGGCCGGTGATGAAATCGTCGACTTGTGCGCCGTGGCACCTGAACTGCCCCGAGATACTAGGAGCCTGCTGGCCGCCGGCCCTCGAGCTTTGGCCACGGCCGCACAGGCGGTGGAGTCAGGGCACGCGCGCCTGCTGCTATCCGAGGTGCTGCTCGAGGCACCGGTGCAGCCCTCCAAGTGTCTGGCGGTAGGTATAAACTACCTCGACCACATCGCAGAAACCGGCCGTGAAAAACCGGACTTCCCACTGTTCTTCAACAAACAGATATCCTGCATCAACGGACCCTACGCACCCATACACCTTCCCAAAGTCTCGAACGTCTTGGACTACGAAGGGGAACTCGCTTTCGTCATCGGCCGCCGCGCGCGCCACGTACCCAAGGAGCGAGCCCATGAGGTAATTGCCGGATACACGATAATGAACGACGTAAGCGTGCGGGACTGGCAGTTGCTAGCCCCCACCATGACCTTGGGCAAGTCTTTCGATACCCACGGGCCTTTCGGCCCCTGGATAGTAAGCGCTGACGAAATAGGGGATCCGCACGACCTCGATCTGCGAACCTGGGTAAACGGCGAATTACGGCAAGAATCCAATACCCGGCACTTGCTCTTCGACTGTTTCGACCAGGTCGCCACTCTTTCCACCGTCATGACCTTGGAACCCGGAGATTTGATCTCCACCGGAACGCCTTCGGGAGTGGGTGCGGCGATGATGCCACCGGCCCTGCTGCACGCCGGTGACGTGGTTCGCGTGGAGATCTCGGGAATCGGCCACATAGAAAACACCGTGGTCGCAGAACCCGACGATACCGCTACTATTTGAAGCCGCTTATCCGGCATGCGCCCCGTCCGGTGGTCAAAACTCATCACTTGCCCTACAACCGTCTCGAGCCGGACAAGCTAG
>JAJRWY010000121.1 GCA_024276575.1 Candidatus Binatota bacterium | reverse complement strand
GGGCTGCGGCTACCAGCAAGGCAGCGGTCGCAGTCGGCTACGAGCTCGACCGGGCGGTAACCTGACCGCCGAGTGGAGGGCGTGCCGGCAAAGGTCCCTTGCCGGCACGCCGTTTCGTTCCAATTGCGATAGCAGAGCGGCTCGGCTTCGGCAGGGCCGCTCTTTTTTTTCGGCTCGCGGCAACGGGCCGCGCGGTTGAGACTTCCGCAGCTGCTTTTCAGGGGCCGGGACGCCGGGGGTTCCCGCGGCCTACCAGGGCTTTTACGGCGTCGGTGACGCCGTCCACGCTGAGGTAGTACATCGGGAAAAGCCTGCGCAGGATACGGTTGGTCCGCGAGTGGTTCCAGTACTTCGTTTCTTCGGGGTTGATCCACACGCTGCGGTCGAAGTGCTCGGCCAGGCGCTGCATCCAGGTGATGCTGGGAGTCGGTGAAACCCGGCGCGGATCAATGTTGCCGTTGGCTTCGAGCAGTTCCGCCGGATGCATCGCCGCGTCGCCCACCAGAATAAGTTTCCAGCGCCGGTCGGTGCGGCCTAATACGTCGGCCGTCGGGATCGCGGTGTCCCGGGTCATTCGGGCGCTCTTGTAGAGAACGTCATAGACGCAGTTGTGGAAAAAGTAAGCTTCGAGTTCTCGGAGCCCGCGCTCTTCATACAATGCGGTAAGCAGACGGCTCACTTCTTCGTAGTAGGGGCTCATGGTGCCGCCGACGTCGGCGAGCAACAATATGCGCACATCGTTGCGGCGCGGCGGCCTGAACACCATCTCGATCTCGCCGGCGTTGCGGCAGGTCTCGTCGATGGTCTCATCGAGATCCAACTCGGAGGCATTACCGCTTCGCGTGAGTTGTCGTAGTCGTTTGAGGGCTATTTTCATCTGCCGCACGTCGAGGCTGACGTCGGTGCGGTAGTCGCGAAAGCGCCGTTCCTCGGCCACTTTCATCGCCGAGCGGCCGCGGCCCTCGCCGCCCACCCGGATACCGGTCGGATGGGTTCCGGAGTGTCCGTAAGGAGACTTGCCCCCGGTTCCGACCCAGCGGCCTCCACCGTCATGGCGTTCGGTCTGTTCGGCCATAGTCTCGAGGAACTTTCGCATCAACTCGTCGGCGCTCAGCCGTTCGAGTTCTGCGATCTCTTCTGCCGACAGTTCCGGGAAGTTTTTAGGATCCTTGAGCCATTCGAGCACTTCGTCGGTGATCCCGTCGAGGGCGCCCTCCACGCCTTTGAACACGTGGGCGAAAACACGGTCGAAGGCGTCGAAGTAGGATTCGTTTTTTATCAGGCAGGCTCTCGAGAGGTTGTAGAAGCGATCCAGACTCGAGCCGTGCAAACCCAAGGCGAGGCTGTCGGACAGGGCCAACCACTCCTGGGTTCCCACCGGAACCCCTTCGTCACGCAGCGTGTAGAAGAACTCCAGAAACATTTACTGGTTGTAGCGCGGCCCCAGTTCGCTCCAACTGTTCGGATAACGTCCTTGCTGGCCATCGTAGCGCTGCAGCGCGGCAGCGTCCTGCTCGGTTTTCAGCAGCGAGCCGATAAAGGGCAGGTGGTTTTCGAGTTGATCTTGGCTGATTCCGGATCTCAGCAGCGCCGAGATCCAATCGATCAACTCTGACGTCGATGGTTTCTTGCGAAGCTCCGGCTGCTCACGCAGCCAGTAGAACTTGATCAACACTTGATCCAGCAGGGTCGCATCCAGATTCGGGTGGTGTACCGCGACGATTCGCTTCATCAACTGCGCGTCGGGAAATTCGATGTAGTGGAATATGCAGCGGCGCAGGAAAGCGTCGGGAAGTTCCTTCTCATTGTTGGAGGTGATGATGACTATCGGGCGCTCCTTGGCGGCGATCTCGTCTCCGGTTTCGGCCACAGTGAAGCACATTTCGTCGAGTTCGTGCAGGAGGTCGTTGGGGAACTCTATATCGGCTTTGTCGATCTCGTCGATTAGCAGTATGTGCCGCGTATCCGCGGCAAAGGCGCGTCCGACGGGGCCGAGTTTGATGTAGGCGCGAATGTCCGCGACATCACCGCTGCCGAAGCGGCTGTCGTTCAAGCGCTGAACGGTGTCATATACGTAAAGCCCGTCGGCCGCCTTCGCGGTGGATTTTACGTGCCAATTCTCCAGTGGCATGCCCAGTGCTTCGGCGATATGGCGCGCCAGCAGAGTTTTCCCGGTTCCGGGCTCGCCTCTTATCAGTAGCGGCCGTTCGAGCGCGATCGCGCAGTTGACGGCATCTACCAGGGCCGGTGAAGCGATGTACCCGGCGGTGCCTGTAAAACGGTGGAATCAGGCGTTGTCGGACATTTCTTGATCTCCTGAAACTTCTGAGTTCTTGCTATCGGCGATAGGTGCCGCGACCGGCTTGGCGAAGCGGGCCGGGAACACCTGTTCTCGATTGCCGTGGGCGCGCCGTATACGGGTTGCCGCGTCCCGGCCGGACCTGCGCGAATCATGCTGTGGAGCACGCCTTACGTGGGGCGCCACCGGCCGGTGAGAAAACCGAAACCTTAGACCCTAATTAGTACGGCAGGAGGCGGATCGACGCAAAGCCGCTACCGGTACTGTGTTGCCGCTTACTTCTTGCCGGCAAGTTCCGGTGCAGCGCCGGAGTCTCGTAGAGAGCCGCCCGGCACAGTAGCCCGGCACAGCAGCCCGGCAGGGCAGTCCGGCACAGTAGTTTGGCACAGCAGCCCGGCAGGGCAGTCTGGTAGAGTAGGGAAAGAAACCGGGCGGTCCGCAAGGGGATTCCGGACCGCCCGGTAAGGACGTTCGTCTCAAACGCCCTTCTCGTTTCCCGGCTGCGCAAAGCCATGCTTAGCGCTTGGGGAACTCGACGGTCTCGTAAGGGGAAACTCAACCGCCGTCGACGGTGCTCCTCGCAAAAGCACCGTGCGCTTTATGTGGCCCGCTACGCCCGGTTCTCGGAGTTTTGTGGAAAAGCAGCGCAGCGAGCCTGAGTGCCCTCAGTAGTCCAGGTCCTTCATCTTGAGTTCCCATTTGCGCCCGTACTGGCCGCTCCAGGTTCCCTCAACCGAGAAGTTGTCCTTGCCTACGTATATCTGCGTGCTCATGGCCGGCTTGGTTGCCCGCCAGAACGCTCCGTAGGCTTGCACCTTGAAGGGGTAGTTCAAATGGCCGTTGACCAACTTGTATTTTATCTGGAACTTGGCGATGCCGCTGCGTATGCCGTTGCCGCGTTTGGCCCCGCGGTCTTTGAACTTCCAAGACTTACCGTTGCCCTTCGCGACCAAGTCTCCCGGATAGAGTTGGGCGCGGAAGACCACGCCGTCTTCATTGGTGATCGAGAAACCTATGTGTTCGACTAAAGGATCCACGGGCGTCAGTGGGTTAAAACGTGCGTGCAGCTTGAGCTTGCCTAGCCTGCCGTTCTTACCGAACTTTATGCTGGCGGGGTCGCGCAGTATGCGCTGGCAAGTTGAAACTGACTGGCAGCTCCTGCTGCAGGTCGGAACGCCGAGCAAGCAGTCCGGATCGGAGCAATCAACGAGGCCGTCCCCGTCGTCATCGAACAAGTTTGCGCAGTCCTCAGGCGAGGGAGGATCACATGACTCGCCCACGTCGAGAACGCCGTTGCCACAAGTTTGCGGCGCTCCACTGCCGGCCGCGATAACGTCGGTGGGTTCCTGGCTGCAATTCGAGAAATCAGCGGCGCGTGCCCGACTCGCGGAGACTGTCACATAGGTACATAGGTCTTCGCTGCCGTCGCAGTTGCCGTGCTGCTTGGCCCCGTCGGTGGGCACGTCCGGGTCAACCAGAACCGAGACATCGAGTCTCACCGAGGCCCCAGGGTCGAGTGCCCCCAACGAACAGATGACTACCGTTGGCGAGGCCTCCTCGCAGCTTACGTCCAGCGGTAACCATTGCCCGTCTCCAAACTCGATGTAAGAGGCGTCGAGTCCGATGAAACTGGTGTAGGGATCCAATATCTGAGTCGTCAGCACATCGCGCAACCCGAAATCCAGCAGGTTGCTGACGCGAAGCGTGTATCCGAGCAAGCCCCCGGCCTCGACCGAATCCGGAGAGTCTTCGATAACGATCGGGATGTCCGCGATGCCTCCACAGCCGAGCGTGCAAATCGGGGAACACCCGTCGCCATTGATGTTGTTGCCGTCGTCACATTGCTCGACGCCTTCATGCACGACGCCGTCGCCGCAGAAGGGCAGGGAGCAATCGCTCAAACAGTCGTCGGTATCGATCGTGTTGCCGTCGTCGCAAGCCTCCCCGGTATCGATGATGCCGTTGCCGCAAATGGCGGCCGGCAGCGTCGTCGTGCTGCTGGAAGTAGTGCTCGTCGATGTCGAAGTAGTGGAGGTGGTCGAAGTCGTCGACGTGGTGGAGGCGACGGCCAATGTCGTTGTGGTGGTAGTAGACGTCGTCGTGCTGGTTGACGTCGTTGAGGTCGTAGTCGATGTCGTGCTGCTGGTTGTGGTGCTCGTCGTAGTGCAGGGGCTACCGCCGCAGGCTCCGCCTCCATTGCCACCATCGAGAGTAGTGGAAGTCGTGGTGTCGGTTGTGCTCGTCGTAGTGCTGGTCGTACTTGTGGAGCTACTAGTAGAGGTTGTGGTGCTCGTCGTTGTGCCTCCGTCGTCGCAAGAGCAGTCGCAAGAGTCTTGCGTTTGTCCGCAATCGGAGTCGGAGTCTGAATCAGCGGAGCTGTCGGAGTTGCCGTCGGAGTCGCCGTTTTCATCGAAGTCGGACTCGGAATCGGAGTCCGAGTCGGCGGAACTATCGGAATTGTCGTCACTGTCCCCGTCGCAAAGCTCGGCCCCGTCGCCTTGGTCGCCGTCGCAAGAGCAGTCGCAAGAGTCTTGCGTTTGTTCGCAATGGCCCGAAGCGTCCGACGATTGGTCGGAATCGGAGTCGGAGTCTGAATCAGCGGAGCTGTCGGAGTTGCCGTCGGAGTCGCCGTTTTCATCGAAGTCGGACTCGGAGTCGGAATCTGCCGAGCTATCGGAATTACCGTCGGAGTCGCCATCGCATTGTACGTTTCCAGAACCGCTATCGGCGTCTGAATCTCCGGATTGGTCGGCAGAGCGTGCTGCGGAGACGGAGCCGAGCTGCCAACCATCTTCCTGAGTCCAGTTTAGCCAGTAGCCACTTGCCTGTGCTTGGGCACCTTGGGCGCGTTGGGGTTGCGCGAGCAACACGGTGGCTAGCAGTAGAGTCAGAGTCGCGGTCCAAAGCACGAAACGGCCCCGGAGGCTTTGTTGCGGACGGAAACGCAATCTGTCCGGGCGTGTGCTGCTTTGCATGAACGACTGTCCCGGCGCCGTAGGTTCAGCGACGCCGCTTGCGGCCTGTCTCTCGGGGTTTGTAAACATTGCGGCGATCCCCCTGGCGGCCTCCGTGGCCGCGCCTTGCATAACGTTGGCTGCTAATGCGCGGGGCGTGAGGCTCTTGCACTGCCGGCTTGCGCTGCTGGTTCGCACTACCGGTTTGCGCTGCTGGCTTGCACTGCCGACTCTCGCTTGCGAGTCGCGAGAGCATCCAACACTCCTTAGCCAATGCTCTTTAGTCAACACTCCTTAGCGCATTCTAAAAGCTAAGCTTTTTATATTCGTGGAGGACCCTCTATGCAAGTGCAAAATTGTAACTTGCAGGCCGGACCGCAGCGTCCCTGTGCCCCCGTTTTGATGCCCCGTGAGGGCTGCGGACCGCGTTTGAGCGCTGCCTAGAACGTTTACTTAAACCTGTTGTATATCAAGTGCTTGGCTGGACTCATGGCGAAGGATTCCGAGTTCGCGAGGGCCGCTGTTGGGCAGTGGCCTCGCAGTTCCTGCACTCCGCAGGGCCGGACCCGTCGAAACCAGGCTTTAGACGTACAAAAAACCGCTGCGAAGCGGTTCCAGGTCAGTCGGTGTAAGGGGGGGCCGGCCGGTCTGAAAGGGGGCTACAGACCGGCCGGCCGGGCGCTCCTAGGAGCGCCTGTCCGCCTCCCATTTGCCGGGGAGGCCAGGGAGCCCGGAAGGTCTGCAAGGGGGTGTGCAGGCCGACCGAGTGCCGCTGCGGCTAGCGCAACGGCGGCGAACTACTTGTCGCGCAACGGCATGTCGGCGCGGAAAATCGTGTTTGGGCCGGCAGCGAGCGCTCTGAGGCCCATCTGCCCCCGGCTAGAGCTTGCTCCGAGGCTACGACGAGACCGCGTGCTCCCACATTACGTGTGCACACGCCGTCAAGGCCTGCAAAGAAACATAATGGAAAATTCACCAAGTCGTGCCACCCACGGTCAAAGTGCGGCTAGCCCGGCGCGCAAGGTCCCGTGTAGGGGCTTATAGCGACACACCGGCCAAGCCGCAAGTAAATCCTATATTGCAGTAAATCTTATCGTGTAGGCTGCGGCCTGCCGCTGCTTGCTTACATGTTGCTTACACTGAACGTACAAATCCCCAACGACCGGGCTGCCGTCACCGTTACACTGCAGCCGCATCAACACTGCTCGCTTACTCGGAACGCACAAATCCCCTACGATGCATGCGGTGAAGGAGTTCCCGGCATTTTCTCCGGCTGATTCTATGTTGCTGCGTCGTATCGAGAGTGGACTCGACCCCGCACGTTTGCCGGCAGCTTTGCGCGAGGTGGCGGAAAAGGCGCGGTCCCGCGTTGCACTCGATCTTGCTCCGCGTTTGGAGAATTTCGGGGCTTTCCTGACGATTGCTATCGTGGGTCCGAACAATTCCGGCAAGTCTTCGCTTTTCAATGCGCTTTGCGAGTCCGACTTGAGTGCGGTCTCGGCTGTCGGGGGCTTTACCGCCCAGCCTGTGGCCGCGGTCAACCCGGCATCGGTCGACGCGGTCAAAGCGGTCTTGCAGCGGCGCTTTGCGCTTGAGTTGATTGACGGCGATACGCATGGCGCCACCGGCAACGCCGTAGCGCATGGCGCTGACAGTGTCTGCGTAGCGCGTGAGGCTGACAGAGCCGCCGTAGCGGATGAGGCTGCGAGCGGCGCCATAGTGCATGGTGATGGAAGTTCTAAGGACCAGGCGGTCTTGCGCTTGGGCCTCTCCGCGGCGCTTCCGCCTGACACTGTCTTGGTCGACGTCCCCGATTTCGACAGTATCTACGAGAGCAACCGGCTCGCTGGACAAGCGGCGATACTGACTGCGGACTTGTTGGTGGTGCTGGTTACTCCCCACACATACCAGAACCGTGCGGTGGTGGAGTTTCTCGTCTCTGCTGTCGAGTTCGGCCGTTGTTACTGCTTGGTTTACAACCAGGCGCGAGACGCCGGGACGGCCGCTTCTCACCTAGCCAAGCTCGAGGGAGACCTCGGGGGCCGCTCGGAAGCTTGCTTCTTTGCCCGGCACGATCACGCCCTGCAGGCTGGAAGCTCGATATTGGCGCCGTTGCGGCTCGACGACGGCGAGGACGCGGCGGCGAGCCGCTCCGAGGGTGGTGGGGATCTTCGGTCGTGGCTCTTCTTCGGACCCGGAGCTGCCCGTGATCCTGCCGCTGCGCTGGCTGCTTCTCGCCGTGCCTTATGCGATGAGTTGCAGGCTTTGGCCGAATCTTGGCGGGACTCGGCGGCTGTGGCCGAGAACCTTCGCGACGGTATTCGTTATCTGCTGCTGCCCCATTGCGAGGCTGCCGCGCGCGCGTTGTTTCCGTTGCAGCCGTTTCGCTTGGCGCTGCAACAGGAACTCGACGCGCGCTCGGGGTTTCACCAAAGTCTTCGTTACTTGCCGAGCCGCTTGGGCCGCTTGCTGCGTAGCGGTTATGAGATGGCTCGATCGCAATGGGGTGGGGAGTCCAGCGCGACATCGTCCGCCGCACAGTATCGAGCTGAGGAGATTAGCCGCTTACTCGGAAACGCGGGCAGCGGCGGATTGGGACAAGAGCACCACGCCGGTGAGGTTTTGGGTGCTTTGTGGGAGGGTCTGCATCATCAGTTGGCGTCTGTTCCGGGAGTGGTTTCCGCGGATGCTCTGGCTGAGGATTTCCTCCCCGAGCGCCGTGGCCGCTTGGCTGTCGAAGTGGCCGCCCGCCATAGTACCACGCCGCTTCCTTTCGACGATTTTCGCCGTGACTGCGCCACTTCGATTGCCGCGGAACTCGACCGCCGCGGCCTCGAGGGCGGCCTGCAGTGGGCCTACACTGCACTGAAGGTTTTACCGCCGGCGGCGGCAGTCGCGGTGATGGCGCTGACCGGTGCCGTCGGCGATATCAGCGCGTTGGCGTCATACTTATTGGCCGAGCCATTACTCGATAAATCGCTGGGGCGTGATTTCGTGCGCAATATACACGAGCAGTGGTGGCGCTCGCGAAGCTCGACCTTGCTGCGCTTACTCGAGCAATCGCTAGCGCCGCGTTCGAGCGCGGAACTCGACCGTTCGTTGAGCGCGTACCGGGAAGGAAGTATCGCTTTGCGCGGCTGGATAGCGGAGATGAGCGATGGTTAGAGAAAGTTCCGCCGGCGGCGCGCTGAGGCCGGGCAGGGCAGCTACGCTGGGCAGGGCAGGCCGCTTCGCTTCGCTGCGTGCGGGGCTTCGAAGAGATATCGAGTCGCTTGCTGCGGCTGGTTTGCTCGCCGGTCATGAGGCCGAATTGCAGTCGTTACTCGACGAGCTCGAGTCGCAGGGCGACCCTGCGGCCCCGGCGGCGGTGATCTGTCTCGTGGGTCCCACCGGGGCCGGCAAATCAACTCTTATCAACGCCTTGGCCGGCCGCGAGATTGCGAGGGAGGGCGCCGATCGTCCGACTACCGAAACCCCTACGGTTTATGCGCCCGCGGATCTCGATACAGACCGCTTGCCGGCCTTGGCGGGGGCTCGAATCGTGGCTTACGACCCTGACGATTCGTCCCCGTGGTCCGGGCATGTCCTCATCGATTCCCCGGATCTAAACAGCGTCAAGCAATCTCATCGGGAAGTGGTGCGCGATTTGGTAGCGGCCGCCGACGTGTTGCTGCTCGTCTTGCATCACCAAGCCATAGTCGAGGCCGACACTGTGTCTTTTGTTGCGGATTATCGCGACCGGCGCTGTGTGGCCGTAGTTTTGAACCGTATTGACGAGATGAGCGAAGCTTCCCTGCGAAGCAACATCGAAAAACTAGCCATTATATCCGAGCAGCAGTGGGGAGCCGGAGTCGAGCCTTTTGCCCTGTCTGCGTTGCGGGCCAAGAGTGATCCGCAAGGAGAGGACGGGTTTCTCGATTTGGTAGACTGGCTGGGCTCGCTGGTCGAAGAGTCGCGGATCAAAGGCCTTCGCCGTGACAATGCAGTAGGAACTTTGCGGCGTATAGGATTGGTCTGTCGCGACATCGAAGCGGGTGTTGCCGAGGATTTGGCCGCGTTGGGTATGCGTGTGGAGGAAGGATGGCGGGAGTTTTCATCCCGCTTGACCGCCGATTTGTCGCGGCGCTTGCGGGCCCGCCGGGCGGATATCGAAACGCTGCTCGCACTGGAAGTCTCACGCTGCTGGCGCGGTCCCGGAGCCTGGGTGTTGCGCTTGGGGCTGTGGGGGCCGGCGGGTGCTGCGGCGACCGTGGCTCTTCGCCGCAATCCACTGGTTGCTGGAGCCTTGGCTCTCGGCGGGCGCATAGGCGAAGGATTGAAAGCTTCGAAGGCGGAGCGGCGTTTGAGTGCAGCGGCGGCGATAGTACCGAGCACGGGGGATCTTGCGGCTTGGGCGCTCGAAGCCATGCGGCCTGCGAGGATGCTGGCTGCTTCTCTTGCCGCGGACCCTGGTAGCGGAGCGGCTGCCATCGTGGATCATTGCGCCGAGATCTCGACGGACGATGTGGAAGCGCTGTGCGACGGTCTCAGCGAGGACTGGGAGACTTTCGTGCAGCGTGACCTTCCCGAGGCGGTGCAACTGTCGCGGCTGAGATGGTTGGGCCTGTCTTTGGACCTTCCCCTGTATCTGCTGGGCGCCCATGTCGGTTGGCAGAGCGTAGTGCATTTCCTGTCAGCCGACTACCTGGGCGTAGATTACTATGTAAACGCTGCGGTCATCGGTCTGCTGGCCGCGGCTTTGAGCTATGCAGCGTCAAGGTCCACGATCGCGGTGGCGGTGCGATTCATGCTGCGCTCACTTTCGCGCCGCCTTCACGGCCACGTCGATGCCATGATCGCTGAAACCCGCGACCGCCGTCTTGCGCTCATGGAAGCGCAGACCCAAAGGCTGGCCCGGCTATCGGCCCTGGCTGACTTCAGTGTTAGAGCTTGACCCGCTGCAGCCTCAGCGCATTGGAGATGACCGAGACCGAACTCATGCTCATGGCAGCGCTGGCTATCATCGGGCTTAGCAACATGCCCGTGAAGGGGTAGAGAATGCCACCCGCCAAAGGAACTCCGAGGGCGTTGTAAATGAAGGCGAAGAACAGGTTCTGCTTGATGTTTCGCATGGTGCGGCGGCTGAGTTCGCGGGCCCTGACGATGCCGCCGAGTTCTCCACCGAGCAGGGTGACGCCGGCACTACCCATGGCCACATCGGTGCCGGTTCCCATCGCGATGCCCACTCGGGCTCGCGCCAACGCCGGTGCGTCGTTGACCCCGTCGCCGGCCATCGCGACATTGCGCCCCTGTTCTTGGAGACGTGCGACCAGGGCTTCTTTGTCGGCGGGCAACAACTCCGCGTAGACTTCCTTTATCCCGAGTTCCTTCCCCACCGCCCGCGTCGCCGCTTCATTGTCTCCGCTGGCCAGGATGATCTCCAGCCCGCTTGCCTGCAACGCGGCCACCGATTCCGCAGCGTTATGCTTGATACTGTCGCTTACCCACAATGATCCGGCCGCACGGCCGTCTACGTCGAGGAAAACGACAGTGTGGGCGGCGTCCCCGTCGTCGATGCTTGCTTGCGCCGCGCGGGCACTGCTTTGCAGGTGCAGTTCTTCGAAAAAACCTACATTGCCCAGAGTTACCCGGCAGCCGCCAATAGTGCCCTGTATCCCGCGGCCGGGAGAAGCCTCGAACTCAGTGACCTCCGGCAATTCCAGTTTCCGCTGTCGAGCAGCGGCGAGAATTGCTGCGGCCAGAGGGTGTTCGCTGGCCACTTCCAGGCCCGCGGCAAGCCGCAACACTTCGTTTTCATCGAAACCCTCGAAGGCCCGAACGCGCGAAACGGAAGGGCGGCCTTCAGTCAGGGTTCCGGTTTTGTCGATTACCAAAGTATCAACGCTTTCCAGCGCTTCCAGGGATTCGGCGTCACGGATCAAGACCCCGGCTCGTGCCGCACGCCCGGTGCCGACCATGATCGACATCGGCGTGGCCAAGCCCAAAGCGCAGGGACAGGCGATGATGAGCACCGCGACCGCGTTGATCAGTGCAAAGGCTAAGCGTGGTTCCGGTCCGAGCCAAGCCCACGCAACGAAGGTCAACACTGCGGCCGCGAAAACGGCGGGTACGAAGTAGGCGGCGACTTGATCCGCGACCCTTTGTACCGGTGCGCGGCTGCGTTGAGCCTCACCGACCAAGCGTACTATGGATGCGAGCATCGTGTCGCTGCCCACGCGCTCAGCTTGGATTATCAGGGACCCGGTCCCGTTCACCGTTCCGCCGATGACCTTGTCGCCGGGGGATTTCTCCAGCGGGATCGATTCTCCGCTGATCATCGATTCATCGACACTGGAGTTACCTTCGAGTACTACGGCGTCGGCGGGGATGCTCTCCCCGGGTCTTACCCTGAGTTTGTCGCCGGCCTCGATGTCCTCTACCGCTACTTCTTCTTCGCTTCCACCAGCTTTGATGCGCCGCGCAGTCTTGGGGCTGAGATTCAACAGTTCACGAATCGCGCCGCCGGTTTTCTCACGTGCGCGCAGTTCCAGGACCTGCCCCAGCAGTACGAGCGTGACTATCACTGCTGCAGATTCGAAGTAGACATCCACACCGCCGTCGGCTCGGTGAAAAGCTGCCGGGAATATCGAAGGCGCCAGCGTAGCCAGTACGCTATGGGCGTAAGCGGTACCGGTGCCGGCTGCGATCAGGGTAAACATGTTGAGATGCCGCGTGCGCAGCGAAGTCCAGCCGCGGACGAAGAAAGGCCAGCCGCACCACACTACCACCGGCGTGGCAAGGACGAGTTGCAGCAAGCGCGAGCTTTCACCGGAAAGCGAGGACAGGGGATGTTTGATACCCAGCATTGGCGCCATCGCCAGCAGCAACAGCGGGAGCGACAGTAAGGCAGCTACAGCGAAGCGGCGCTGCATCTCACGAAGCTCCGCGTTCTCGACCGGGGCAGCGCTTGGATCGAACTCGGGCTCTAGGGCCATACCACAGGAAGGGCAAGGGCCCGGCTCGCTTTCCCTTACCTCCGGGCACATCGGGCAGACCCACACGGTTGCTTCGGGAAGTTCTTGCCCGCCACTGCGGTAATCCGTAGCAGCGTGAGAATGCCCGCCGTGGGCCCCATCGTCCCGCCTGTCCAGGTAGGACTGCGGCGCGGCGGCGAACTTGTCGTGGCAACCCTGGCTGCAGAAGTAGTAACTGCGTCCGTCGTGGACGAACTCGGGTTTGCCGGCGGCCGGATCGACACTCATTCCGCAGACCGGGTCACGTTCGAACAGGTAGGACTCGGGTGCGGCGGCGAACTTGTCGTGGCACCCTTGGCAGCAGAAGTAATAGCTGCGTCCGTCGTGGACGAACTCGGGTTTGCCGGCGGCCGGATCGACGCTCATCCCGCAGACCGGGTCGCGTTCTTCGTGCTTGGCAGCCGGATCTTGCTTCGTGCCGCCGTCGTGACCGCAGCAGTCTCGCTCTTCGTTTTTCGCGTTGTGATCGTTGGTGGGTGAATTATCCACTGAAGCGCCCCACGACGTCCATGAGTTCGTCGATCTTGTCTCGAGCTTCTTTTTCCGCTCCGCTTT
Source organism: Candidatus Binatota bacterium (assembly GCA_024276575.1). Taxonomy (GTDB): domain Bacteria; phylum Desulfobacterota; class Binatia; order UBA1149; family CAITLU01; genus JAJRWY01. The sequence goes on along the minus strand of JAJRWY010000121.1, from coordinate 1,066 downwards.
GAATGGCGCGGACTACGCAGTGTTCGACATGTTCGCGCAACACTTTTTCCTCGACTTTCCTCAGCGCTGCCCTGATTGCCCTGATCTGCGTGAGCATGTCCACGCAGTAGCGTTCTTCTTCGACCATGCGGATGACGCCCTTTAGTTGCCCTTCAATGCGCCGGAGCCGCGTGAGTTGCCCTCGGTGATCGGCATTCTCCATAGTATACCTATACCGGGTTGGGGTATATTCATCAAGCCGGATTGATGGAGGGCGGGTAGTTTGGTTTACGGGTCCCGCTTTCTTGCTTATGGTCGTCGTGATGTTCGATTATGGTGACGATTTGTCCGTGCCCGATCCTAGTCCGGGAACGCGGGTTTCTGCCTCGGGATGCGCGGCGGATACACGTGTGGCTGCTCGAGGCGGCGGTGATACCGAAGCTACTGATAGGGGCGGCAACGGCGGAAAATTACGCTTTGAGTGCACCGGGTGTGGAGACTGTTGCAAGGTGCGCGACGATTACGCTCACGTCTATCTGAATCCCGGCGAACTTAGATCGCTGGCCGCGTTGCTCGGGATGAGCGTTGCGGCTTTCAAGCGTAATCACACTTACAAAGACGCGTTGGGTTGGACGCAGTTGCGCTTTGAAGCAGACCATTGCCCTTTTCTCGATCCCGGCAGCGGCAAGTGCGAAGTATATGAAGCGCGTCCTACGCAGTGCCGCACCTATCCGTTCTGGCGTTCCTTGATCACCGATGGGCGTTGGCATGAGGAAGCCCGGCGCTATTGCGAGGGCGTGGGGCGCGGCCGCGCCTACACTCCGGAGGAGGCGGAAAGTCTGATGGTCGCCCAGGAGCACGCCGACGAAGGCTGAAGCGCCGTTTCGAGCCTGCGGCGGGCGGTAGCATCAGCAGAAGGGGTCAAGTCGCGGCTTTCGACTTCTCCTGGAGAGAAGTCGAAAGCCGCGACTTAATGGGATGGTCCGCCCCGCTCCTATAAAGGCATCAAAGTGCCAGTATGAAACCTTCCATACAAAAAGGAGCAAGACGGACCATGGGCACAAATAGCAAGACTGACAAAGTAGTG
>JAJRWY010000120.1 GCA_024276575.1 Candidatus Binatota bacterium | reverse complement strand
GCGGCCGTACTCGCGCCCGCCGATGCTCACGTACGGTTGGGTACGCTCCGCTCGGCGAACGCTCCGCTCGGCCACGGCTGACGCACTCCAGCGCGTTTTCGCTCGTGAATTATTGTCCGATCAAGGCTAGTAACACTAGGGCCAGGGCCGTGAGCCCGCGAGCCGGCGTAGCGGGCAAACGAGCAGGGGCCGGGATTGCGGGCGATTGAGGCTCGTAGCAAAGGTTTCATAAGTAACGCAGGTTAGGGGTTGCGCTCACCGGGCCGGTATTAGTACCCCCCTCGGCGGCTGTCAAAGTCACCCCGGGGCCCAAGTCACCCCCAGGTCACTCCGGGATCTACCCTCCGAGCAGGCCTGGGGCAGCAAGAACATGCGGTAGCGACAGCACAGCGGCGGCAAAGCAACAGCCTCAACGCGATGGCAGCTGCGCCGGCAGGTTGACTAGCAGATGCGCGGTTCGTAGCGTTGCCTGCCTTTACTCGGCTCCACGATGTTCGACGCTGCGGCACAAAGAGAAGCGGGGAGAAGACTCCGCATTCGCGCGGCCATGGAGCCTGCCATCTTGTTGTCGCTGTGTTGCGCCTTGCTGGCGCTGCTGATCGAGCCGCCGCTGCTGAGTTCGGCGGCATACGCGGTGGTTATATCCCCACCGGCGGTGCCATCACCGGCGGCGGTGCCATCAGCCGCGGCATCAGGCAGGATGGCTCCGCTGCGGCGGCTTGCGCAGGCCGAACTGCCAACCATCGTGGTGGAGGATTCCGGGCAAGGCGCGGGCGGGGGACGGCTCCACCGCCGCTCGATGGAAAGCGCCGAGGACAGCACCGGCTTCGTCGAAGTAATCGATACCAGGGAAGTGTGGCGCGGCTTCGAAACCGTGGGTGAGCTACTGAGCCAGAGCGTCGGCGTACAACTCAAGAGCATGGGCGCTCGTGATGATTTCGCGACCCTTTCCGTACGCGGGGCGCCGTCATCGCAAGTCAAGATCCTGCTCGACGGTGTGAGTTTGAACCGGGCGCAAAACCAAGTGGTGAATATTTCAGACCTCCCGATGGATGCGGTAGAGCGTATCGAAATATATCGCGGCTTCACGCCGATATCGGTAACCAGTTCGGGCGCTTCCAGCGTGGTCAATATCATAACCCGCCGCGGCGGTGACCGGACCACCGCGTCGCTCAGTTACGGCTCTTTCGGTAGCGCCAAGCTGTCGGCAGGCATCGACCTGACACTCGGTAGCACAACCAGCGGCGGCAGCAGTGCCGGCAGCAACCAGAGCGCCGAAGCAGACACCGCACTAGACGGTAGTTCGGGTGACATCGATGATATCAACGCTACTTCTCACGGCAGCAGGTTTTCCGCGTTTCTTACCCTCAAACGCAGCGACGGCGACTTCGAGTTCGTAGACGACAAGGGAACGGTCACCAACCCCGACGACGACAGCGTGGAGAAACGCCGTAACAACAAGGCCGAGTCCGCCGATTTGTTACTACGCTACTCGACAGCAGTCGCAGGGGGGTCGTCCTTCACCCTGAGCCAGCAGTTGTTCTACAAAGACGAGGGGCTACCCGGACTGGGTTCGGATCAAAGCCTGCACGCCGCACTCGAAAGCCTGCGCAATATCAGCTCGTTGTCATGGAACAGCGCGGACAAGACCTTGGCGATTGAAGCCGACGCCACCTTTCTTCACCAAGATCTGAGCGATCCACGCAAGAACGGTCCGGACGAAAGCGATCGCAGCCGGCTTGGATTACCCTACGAACGCGCTTTGAACGACACCACTGCCCTGAGTCTATCGGCGCGGCGGTCGAAGCCGGTGGGTGCCTACCATCTCCTCGAGACCGGTTTCGAAGGAGCCTGGGAACTTTTCGAGGGCGACACTTTCGATTCGCTGAGACAAGGAGAGAAATGGCAACGTATAAATCAGGAACGCAATAGTCTCGCCATCGTGGCCGGTGACGAAATATGGATGGCTCCCTGGAACTTGGCAGTGGCCTTGCAGCTTCGCCACGAGCGGCTCTGGAACCGCTTCAACGCCGATCCGTCCTCGCCTTTTCCCTCCGAAGACGGATCGAATCGTGAAAGCTCCACCAATCCCCGTCTCGGGCTGCGATGGGAAGCGATGCCGGGTCTGAGCCTGAAAGCCAACGTTTCCTCTTATTTCAGGCCCCCCGCTTTCGGAGAACTGTTCGGAGACCAAGGATTCTCGGTGGCCAACCCCGGCTTGCGTTCGGAAAGTGGTATCAACCGCGATGTGGGATTGATGTGGAGTGGGAACAGTTCGCGGGCCCGGCTGCGCTGGGATATCGAGTATGTCTACTTCAACAATGACAGCGAGGACACCATCGTCGTAGTTCAGACTTCCAGCCGTAAAGCCAAAGCAGTAAACGTGGACGACGCCCGTGTGCGCGGTCACGAGCTACGGCTGGAGGCTTCCAGCCAAACCGGGATCTCGCTGTCGGCAAACTATACGAAACAAGACAGCTTCAATCTATCGCGGCTCGCAGGACAGTGGGGCAAAGAACTCCCGGGTTTGGCGCCCGAAGAAGCTCACACCATGATAGTTTTCGATCGCGGGAGCTGGAGCCTGGCCTATGAAACGGAGTTCACCGGCAAACATTTTACCGACATCATAAACACCCCCGGCTCGGCCCGGACCAGTATAGATTCGCGCCTGACCCACAACATATCGCTTACTTTGTCACCCTTCGACAGCCACTGGCAGATAACGGCCGAAGTAGAAAACCTCGGCGACAGCCTGGTGCCCGACGTCTTCGGTTTCCCGGTGCCGGGACGCGCCTGGTATCTAACCGTAAGCTACGCGTTGGCAGCGGAAGAATCACACCTCACGACGGCTCGAATGCGCTCGCAGGGATCAGGAAAGTCGGCGAGTCCGGCAGTCTCTTCCGGCCCGGTGCTTGCCGGTCCTGTGTCAAGCAACGCCGTGCTAGGCAACGCTGCACTAGGCAACCCCGTGTTGAGCGACCCGGCCTTTGCCGGCCTTGCGATCAGATGAACCCATGAAGAACAGCGAAGCCTGCCGAAGAAAGCCCGGCAACACTACGGTTCATGTTGCCGCTAGCCGTAGCATCAAAACTCTTCGACCAAAGCCGGCGCGGCTCTGCTGCAGCTTGGCCGCACGGCTCTTGCTGCTGAGCACGTTGCTGGCGCTAAACGCCGTGGGTCTTCTGTTGCAGCCCACGGCGGCTTGGGCTTTGTGTGGGGATCTCAGTAGCGACGGTTTCGTCACAAGCTCCGATGCCCTGGCTGCACTGCAAAAAGCGGTCGCAGGCAACTACGACGCCCGCGGCGATATCGACAGTGGCTCCGGAAGCGACAGTCTGCTGCTTGCCGGCGACGCACTAGCCCTGCTAAAAGCCGCGGTCGCCGGCAACATTCCCGCCTGTGCGGCAGCACGGGCCACTCATGCCGCGGTGCTGACCGCCTCCTTCCGTTTCGACGCTTCAGGCTTGGCGCTAATCGACTTCGACAGCCTCGAAGTTCGTTTCCGCGGGGGTGTTTTTCATCGTGATTCAGTCCTGCGCACGCAAGGCGGAAGGCTGTTCGGGGTAAACCGGCTGGGTGCCAATTCCATTCAAGAAATAGATTTCACTTCCCCCGAACTGTCCACGCTGAAGGAATGCAGCGTCTCGGGGGGATTCGGGTCGAATACGCACGACCTGTTGCTGCTGAGCGCGCAGAAAGGTTACGTGACCGCTTATGGGGGAAGCGAACTTCTCATCGTAGACCCACGCTCGTTAGACCCCGAAGTCGATCCCGCCTGTGCAGGCATGGTGACCGGCAGTATCGATCTGTCCGCACTTGCAGATGCGGACGGCATACCCGAGATGGATCAGATGACCATTGCCGAAGGCCAAGTTTTCGTGTCGCTACAGACCTTGGTTCATAGCGATTTCTTTCCTCCGGCAGGGGCTGCACGCGTCGCGGTCATCGATCCGCAGCGAGACTCGGTGGCCGGCTTCGTGCAACTCGAACTCGAGAATCCTTTTGCCGAAACCAAGGGGCTCATCTACCTCCCCGACGCCGGGCTTGTCTACTTGGGCGGCCCCGGACAGACTTTTCTCGACTTCGACGACGGCGGTATCGAGGCCGTCGACGTCGCGACCTTGAGCAGCAAGGGCCTACTCATCAGCGGAGCGGAACTCGGCGGAGACCTCTTCGACTTCGTGGTGGTGGGGTCGCGCCGCGCCTACGCGGTCGTCGCCGAGCCCGGTGGAGCCAACGTCCTGCTGGAAGTCGATCTCGAAGCCGGTAGGGTCACCGACGAACTGATCCGCAGTAGCGCCTTGGTCGATATCCCGATCGCCGATATCGAATTGAACGAAGACGGAAAGCTTTGGGTCGCGTTTCGCGAGGATCTACCGGGCTCGCGCCCCGGAATTCGCATCTTCTCTATCGCCGACAACAGCGAAATCACCGATGAGCCAATCTTTCCGGGCGATCTCCCTTTCAACATCGTATTCGTGGAGATGCCTTAGCCGGCGCCATGCACAAAGGCAGTGCCGGCGGCATGCGCAGAGGCAGTGCCGACCGGCAATGTTCACGACAGCTCCGTTACGAGCCTCGCCGGCTGCGCCGGATTCGTATTCGGCGCCTTCACGCGCTACATGGCTGTCAACAGCGACAGCGATTCATAGCGCAACACCCGGTATCGAGCGCAGTGACCAAAACGGCTTTGAAGCAGTAAGGGGAGATAGACGCAGATGGGCAACTTCACACATGAGATAAGAAACGACATCGCCTGGCTGACTTTCGATTCGGGCGGAATGAACACTTTCTCCGCAGGCGCTATTGCCGACTTGGAAAAGAAAGTAGCAGAACTCAACGCGATTCACGCCAAGACACCGCTCAAAGGCGTGATCCTGACCGGCAACCGCTTCGGTTTGGGTGCGGGCGCCAACATCGGCGAGTTGTTGAAGAGTTCACGCGCCGACCTCGAGCGCCTGATCGACAAGGGCCACGAGGTGCTGTTCTCCATAGAAGAAGGAGAACTGCCATGGCTGGCTGTAGTAGACGGTTACGCGCTCGGCGGCATCTATGAACTTGCTCTGGGCTGCCACGGCATCATCGCCACCGAGAAATCGACACTCGGCTTTCCGGAAATAAAGCTCAACATCTTTCCCGGGCTTGGCGGCACGCAACGCATGCCGCGGCGCAGCGGCTTGATAAACGCCAAGGACCCGGCCGGCGGCGATGCAGGTTTTACTGCGGTGCTGCAAGCGAAGAACTTCAAAGGGGCGAAAGCGGCGGCAATCAACATGGTCGACGCGCTAGTGCCGCAGGGCCAAGACTTGGCTGCTTTCGCCGAAGACTTCCTACTCAACACTCTACCCGGCATAGACCGGACGCCGCCGCCCGACCTTGCCGACGCTGAATCTCTCAGGCCCATGATATTGCCACTGGTACAGAAGGCAACGATGGGCCGCGCCAATCCCCGAGCACCCTACGTGGCAATGGACGTCATGATCAAGGGAGCACCGCTACCGATGCGTGAGGCTATAGAGGTCGAACGTGAAGCCTTCATCGAGGTTTGCGACTCTTCCGAAGGCAAGGCCGGAATGCGTTTCTTCTTCACTCAGCAACAAGTGCAAAAGCTACCCAAGGAAACCGCCGCCAAAGCCCGCAAGATCAGCAAGGTCGGTATCGATGGAATCGACGGTTACATGGGCAACGCCATCGGCTATCTGACAGTGGAAGCCGGCTACGAAGTTGCCGGCCATGTGCCGCTGGCCGAGTTCGCGGACTCGGTGCCCGACAAACTCAGAGCCAAGTACGCCCGCGCGGTAAAGAAAGGCAAACTCAGCGAAGAGCAAGTGGCGGAGAAAGTCGGCCGCGTGAAGGTCGGCACCAAAATATCGGATCTCTTCGACTGCGACCTCGTGATCGAAGCACGGATGGAAAACAAAGAACTCAAGGCCGAGTTCTTCCGTGCGCTCGGCAAGGGCTTGAAACCCGGCGCGGTGGTCGCCTCGAACTCGTCTTCGATGGGGCCCGGAATGCTCGGCGCCTTCTTCGCGGAAAGCGCCGGGTCGGCGGAAAATTTCCTCAACCTGCATTTCTTCAGCCCGGCAGAACACCCGGCCATGCAGTTGGTAGAGATCATCCGCCCTGCCGGCGGCAGCGAGGAATCTGTGGCCACCGCCCACGCTTTCGTGCGCAGCATAGGCAAGACTCCCTTACTGCTAAACGACGGCTCGGCCGGCTTCTTGGTAAACGCCGGACTTGCTGCCTACTTCGAAGCGGCTGAACGGCTCTACGTCGAAGGAACCCCGATAGAAACCATAGACGCCGCCATCCGCAAATCGATATTGCCGATGGGGCCGTTTGAACTCGGAGACCAAGCCGGTCTCGACATCGCGGCCGGCATGTTCGACACCATGGCCGCCGAAAAAGCTCCGGAGTCGGAACCGATAGTGTGGAAAATGCGCGAGCAAGGCCGTTTCGGAATCAAGAGCGGCGGCGGCTATTACGATTATCACGACGGTAAGAAAGCGGGCGAGTGGGAAGGCCTGGCAGCACTGGTCGGCGACCGCGGTGATCGTGTTGCGAGCGCCGGCGAAATCGTCGAACGCTGCGCGCGTGCGCTCTATGAAAAGGCCCGCGAGTTGTGTGACCGCGGCATCGTCGCCTCCGAGGAAGAATGCGACTTGGCTTTCGTACTCGGCATCGGTTTCGCGATGTACCTGGGCGGACCGATTTTCTACGCCAAGCAGCAGGGCTGGGAGTAAATAATAAGTACGGAATAACAGCGGGAGAAACCGGAGCCGGGCGCTGAGTCGAATAACGGCATGAGCGGCGTGCCGGTCGAAATGTCGCCGGGAAGCGGCGCGATGGCGGAGAAGGGAGGGAGTCGAACCCTCCGCCGACCGTCTAGGCCGGCATCACGGTTTTGAAGACCGGCCGGGCCACCGGACCCGTTCCCTCTCCTCTATAGCGCTGTGTCCATCCGTCCGGCGCCTGCATCACGAAAGTTATTGCACAAGCTTCAGAGCGTGGTTTCGGTTTGACAGGCTGCAAAAAACACGTCCGCGGCTTCCGCGCAAGCTCCGGCGCACAGCGTGCGCGACGAAAACCCCTATGCGCCGATTCGCCGCAGCTGCGCGCTGGCCGCAATAGCTCTGCAAGAATTGGTTGCCCCAAGTCAGCCGGAATGGTTAAATGGCCCAGTTTTTGGGTGGAAATCTGCCTAAGTTGGGATATTGTCTGGTCAAATTTCGGGTGAGGGGCTTTCAATGAGATCATTTTCGACGATCCTGAAACTGGTGTTGTGCCTTTGTTTGCTGACCCCCAGTGCAGCACACGCTCTGATACGCACCAATTCTCTGGACATAGGTGGCCATATACGGACTACGAACGTCGTCCGTACCCAGGATCTGGACAACATGGCTTTCATCATGCAGCGCAACCAACTCAAGCTGAGGCTCGAGTGGAAGTGGCTACAACGCGGCAAGGCTTTCGGAAAGTACAATATTCCTTTCCTAAAACGTGCCGACCTCTTCATGCTGTACCGCGGCATCTACGAAAGCGTTTACGATCTGACACCGGGCATGATCGAAACCAAGGACTTCCAGGGCGATTCGTTGGGAACTCCGGGCGATCCCGATCGTTTCACCCAACTCGAACAAATATCGCGGGCCGAGCGAGACGAGCTGCGTTTCAACAACAATATCCGTGAAGCTTATGTAGACCTCTACATGAAACAGATCCCGCTTACCCTGCGCATCGGCAAGCAACAGATCGTGTGGGGTGAAACCGACGGTTTTCGTATGCTGGACCGTGCCAACACGCTGGATCTCAGTTGGCATTTCATCCAAGAGTTGCCACCGCCGGGCTTCGGCTTCGACGAGATCCGACAGCCTTTCTGGATGATCAAAGGCCTCTACGACTTCAAACAGATCGGACCTCTTTCCCAGGCTTTCTTGGAGTTCTACTGGAATCCCGGTTGGGACTGGGATCCCGGGAAAATAGCTTTCCTGCCGCGTCCCTGGGGCGTCAGGCTCCTTGACCAGTTGCGTAACAACCAAGGCACCGGGTTCCTGCAATCCTCGTTTTGCCAAAATGGACGTGACGAGAACGGCAACCCCGGCTGCGTAGGCCTGATGAACGGCACCACGCTGTTCAAGCAAGGCAACTACGACAAGAACCCCGGGGATAACAGTCAATTCGGAGTGCGTTTCCACTTTATCACCGAGAGCGGCTACGAGTGGACCATTAACTACCTCTACCAGCGTTTCGCTCCCGATGGATCACCGGTTGCTTTCGTGCGCGGCATTCCTTCGGACAAACAGTTTACGGTACCCGGATTGCCGGCACCGTTCGGCAACGGCCAGCCCCGCACCATCGGAGCAGAGGAATATTGCCAGTGGTTGCGAAGCGACCCCAACGGCAGTGGGCCGATACCCGGCACTACCATCGGTGACTTGTTTCCTTGGGCAGCCAGTGAGATGTGCGTCGAGTACTTTGCTCCATACGTCCACACTATCGGCGCTTCGCTCAACTTCTTTGAGTCGCGATTTACGCAGACGGTATGGCGGCTCGAGACCATCATAGATTTCGACCTCCCCTTCTACGACGGCGACAAGCAAGTCGCCCTGCTCGGCCGTGCTCCGAACTCGAATCCTTTGCTGCCGGGCATCACCAATAAAAACATGTGGAAGGGTATGCTGGCTTTTGACCGCCCGACCTGGATTCGCTGGCTCAACAAGAAAACTACCTTCTTTCTGTCAGGACAGTTGTTCTGGCACTACATCATCAATCACGAGCGCCGCCGCTGCGCGATCGGCGATGACCCGGCCAACGGTTACACGTCTAGTTCGACTGAGCCTTGCGGTGACGACACGACGTTCCTGCTCCCCGGTGAGCAGACCGGCTTGGTCGGAGGACTCGACCTTCCCAAGTTGGACGCTCCGGCCGGCAAGCTGCGCGACACCATCCATCAATGGGAGGTGCTGATGACCTTTGCGGCCTTGGGTTTCTACCGCGGTGGCACCCTGGTCCCGGCCTTCATCTACTTGCTGGATCCGGTCAACAGCTACTCGCAGGAGGTAGCGCTGGGCGTGGATTGGTATTACAGGCCTGATCTTTCGGTCAATGTAACCACGCGTCTGATCTGGGTAGGCGCACCTTGGGATCCTTACCAGGGACATAAAAAGAACTCGGACGTGGACAACGGCGAACTGTTCGAGCCCTGGTTCCTCGGCGGCGGAAGTCGCGGCCGCTCGGAAACCAGCTTACAGTTCACCTACCAGTTCTAGACTAAAGTTGCCCCCCCTCGCTCCCGGCCGGAGGCCGCGAGCCGCGTTGCCTTCCCGGGCGAGGAGTGCGGACCAGCCGGCGAGATGTCGGCCTCAGGCAAAGAAAATCAGAACCGGGAAAAGGGTTGCCGAACATCTTCGTCGGCAACCCTTTTTCATAGTGGCTAGTTTTATAGAGTCTAGCGCCGCTGTCTGCTTCGTCACGGACGCGACTTCACATTCTACTTCTCTTTCTCTTAACTCTTATTCTTCCTAAGCTCGACTCCTAACTCGACCGGTCTAGGCACGTGTACACCGGTGCCCCGGGCTAGATGGCTCTGCGCCTAGTTCTTAGTCTTCCGGATCCGCAATCTTGCAACAGATCGCCATGGCCCTGGTTCGCGCTTCTACCGGGCAGTCGCTACCGCCGGTTTGCAAGCAAGTGAAGAAGGCGGCCTCGGTGGTCGTCGGATGATCGGCCAGGGTCTGTATGATTCCCATCGCAGAGGTCTGGCAGCTTCCATCGTCCTCGGGACGCACCTCCGGGTAACACAGACCACCGGTCAAAAACTCACCTGGGGCACATTTGGCCCGGGATGCTTTCAACGCATTGCGTCCTTCTCCCGAAGCGTCTTTAGCAACCACTTTACGGCAACTGAGTTCGGGTGCGGCACTGGCAATACCGGCGCCCACACCAAGGTCTACAATCAGCAGGGCTGAAAAAACGCCGGCAAAGAGCAGCCGGATCTGTCGCTTCTTGTTCAGTGTAGTCATGAACCTCCTCTCTGTTGGTGCGCGCAGCATCCTGTTTGCCGCACTGCATTGCTCAATACAACATCCAGACGAATCCGGTTGGCTCTAACAATATAGAGGGATTTTGTCGCGCTTGCCGCGGCAAAATCCCTGGAACGCTAGCTAGTCAAACTGTCTATATGCTTCCTAACCGTTGCGCGTTATCCCACCTGCATGGACCACCGTCAGTGCCGGCTTGCCTCCACGACTCCGGACGCCAACATAACTAGTGAAATACTCTTGACAGTTCCATCTTCAGGCAACTAGTCTGCTGCCACGGCGGCCCGCCCCCTGCACACGCTCGCCGCACAGTATCGCTTTACCGCAAATAATCGGAGGAGACATTCGAGATGAGACAACGTTTCGCATTGATGGGCACCGCAGCAACTATGTTTGCCGTCGTTGCTTTGGCGGCCGGCCCGGCAACGGCCCAATTGAACAAAGACGTGGACAAATGTCGCGGCTCTATCGCCAAGGCCTATGCAAAGCTCGGCGCAGGCGTGTCCAAGACCATAGCGAAGTGCCACAAGGACAGAAACAACGGCAAGATCGCTGATACCGTCGATTGTAACAGCATCGCGGCGATGGACGCCAAGACGCAAGGCAAGATCGCCAAAGCCAAAGACAAGCTCAACAAATCCATCGTCAAGAAATGCTCGGACAAGCTCTCCACTACCTTGGCGCAAGAGGTACTGTCACGTTACCCGGGCTATCCCGAACCTTGTGCAACCGAGTTGGCCTTGAACGGCCCCTTCCGCACCTTCACCCCTCTCAGCCAGTGTCTGCAGTGCCAGGGCGTAAGAACCGCCGAGGCAGCGGCAACAGCGGCCCTGGGACTACCGACGGTACCGGC
>JAJRWY010000119.1 GCA_024276575.1 Candidatus Binatota bacterium | reverse complement strand
GCAGCAGTTTCATTTCCACAGCCCCAGTGAAGATCGGATCAAGGGCGCCGCTTTTCCTCTGGAAGCCCACCTCGTGCACACTCACGGATCGGGTGAGCCCGCGGTGGTCTCGGTGCTGTTCGATCGCGGAGCGGCTAACCCTTTGATAGACAAGCTCTGGGCATACATGCCGGAAAAGCCGGGGACTCGAAAGAAAGCCGATGGTGAAACCATTAATGTCTCTGCTTTGTTGCCCTCCGAGCACGAGTACTTTCGTTTCAACGGATCCTTGACTACTCCGCCGTGTACCGAAGGCGTGCTGTGGTTGATCATGAAAACGCCAATGTCGGTGTCGCTGGCACAGGTAGATAAGTTCAGATCGGTGATCGGAGAGAACGCGAGGCCGGTGCAGCCGCTCAATGCGCGAGTGATAGTGGAATAATGCAGATTGGTGGAGTAGCGTTGGCGCTTGGGTTAGACATTGATCGGACAATAATTCACGGCGCAAATCGCCTCCAGCTCGCGCCGGAGTACGCCATGGGCTTACCGTACTCGCGCCCGTCGATGCTCACGTACGGTTGGGTACGCCCCGCCTAGCGAACGCTCCGCCCGGCCACGGCTGACGCACTCCATCGCGTTTTCGCTCGCGAATTATTGTTCGACCAAGGTTGACAATGGGGCCAAGAGGTAACCATGACCATCATTGATGCGCATTCGCACTTGGGTGACATTCTCTATCCCGGCGGCGGCCGGCTCATAGGCAGGCTCGGAGTCGTCAAGGAGAGGGTTTTCGATCCTGCTCGGATATCTGAGTTGGGTTTGCACAAGGATATCTTCGGGCTCGGGCGTCTCGGTTATGAGTGGATGCCGGATATCATCACCCGCGCTGAGCGCGCGCGTAATTTTACTGCTACTTATGAGAATTTCCGCCGTTCGATGGATGAATGCGGGATCAGCTACAGTGTTGCGCTTCCGGTTCCGCCCCATGTCACCTTTGACGACTTGGCGCCGGTCGCCGAGAAAGATCCGGGGGTGATCGCGTTTACAGGAGTGGATTACTCGCCGGGCGTAGATTCCATCGCCAAGCTGGCCGCCGATGTGGAAAACGGCGCGCGCGGTCTGAAGCTGCACCCTATAATCCAAAACATCTCGCTAACGAGCGAAGCCACCATGTCTGCGGTTGAGGCTTTCAGCGCCTATGGGCTTCCGGTGCTGTTTCACTGTGGCGTTTCTTCTTACTATCTAGGCGCGGAGAAGCGTAAAGAGCATCCTGCCTACGGCGAAATAGAGTATGCGTTGGAACTGTTGAAAGCTTTCCCCGCTGTGAACTTCATCGCCGGGCACTCTGGCTTGTTCAAGGTAGAGGATCTTTTGCGCCTGCTCACCGGTTGCAAGAACCTTTGGGTAGAGTCCTCCTTCCAATCGGTAGCGATGGTCAGGCGTTTGCTCGATACCTTTGGCACCGAACGAGTGCTGTTCGGATCCGATTGGCCCTATGGTAATCGTCCGCCCGCTTTGGCGATAGTGCGCTCATTGTGTAAAGGCGACAAGGGGCTCGAGCGGCGGCTACTCTGTGACAACGCGGCCGAGTTACTGGGTATTAAAATATAAAAAATATCTGTGAGGGCTACCGGGGTCGGCGCAATGCCGCGTTTCCGGGCCGGTTAAGCGGCATCGGGGGCGTTTTCACCCAGGGTAATGCGGAAAGTACAGTTCTCAGCGCCCGCTGCCACCGAATCCAGTAGTTTGACTTGCACGGCTTCGGTGGTGTGGCGTTCCAGCAGCATGCGCAGCCAGTGGACCGCGCAGCCACATAGCGACCCGTCCAACTCGACTACCCCGCGCTTTACCAGAGGGCACATGCACTCGCCCGCGTGTTGCTAGTCCCAATAGATTACGTTGCCTTGCCGGCGGATCTCTATTTTGCTCGAGCCCCCGAAGCGCATGCGATCGAGGAAGTCCTCGAGGCTCAAGTCGGACGGAATTTGGAAAAGCTTCACGTATTCTAGTACGCAGGCACGGGCCTGAGCTTCCATGACCCGGTCCAAGTCGCTGGGACCCAAGCTGCGCAATCCCTTGTAGAGTCCGCAGGTTATGGTGTCCTGGAAGTCCCGCAAGGCCTTGTCTAGCCAGTCTTCTGCCACGCCATTTCCTCCTACCGTGCGTCGTTTCTCGTCGCTTTTCTTCACACCACTTTTATCCCCCCAGTAGCGCCTATCTCAGCAAATTTCCGTCGGCGAGATAAACTCGGCCGGGCCAACCTGCCTGGAGCAATCCGGTTGCCTCTGCGATTCTAGTGCCACGGGGTAGCTGCCCCCCACTCGGCACTGCGTTTGAGAACGCCCGGCCATGCTCACGATAGGTAAACGTTGCATTTCGCACAACACAGTGAGGTGTTCACTTTGCTTGGCCTCTGCTGTAGCCGGACCTCCGATACTTCTAGGCGGGATCTGGGCCGGGTGGGAGCCCGGCCGGATTGGAACTTGCCAGAGACTCCGGCCGGATCGGAGCTTGACTGGGACCCCGGGACTCAAGTAGCACTTAGGGAGCCACTGCCGTGCCGCTGGGTCCCGTCCGGACTCTCCGGCGATTCCGGGGGAGAGATTAGCGAGAGGAATAGCGAACGTGCCGCCGTCATCCCGGCCGCCCGCCCGTGTTCCCCTGGGATGCTTCTTCGCTCCCGGAAGGTCCTTTTCTCTCGAGTTGCCATAGTGCGCAGGCGGTGTCAGTAGCGCGGCCGGCTTGCGGCCGCTTTGAATCGCTCTGGAGGTTGAGCATGCAGCGCACCATCGAACTTTTCTCTTTCCGGTCCACCCGGTCCACCCGGCCGCGTCTACGCCGTGATGCAGCGCTTGCCGCATTGCCCCTGAGCGTGATGCTGTGCGCGGCCGCCGCTGTATCGGCTCCTTATGCCGACGCGCTGCCCCAGGACAAGGCTCAACAGGCTTGTATAAACGCCTTGAATAAGGGCGGGGCCAAGGTTGCTGCCACCCAAGGCAAGGAGAACAACTCTTGCCTCAAGAACGCCGGCAGGGGTAAGGAACTCGATGCCCAAGCGTGCCTGACTCGTGACGATAGGGGCAAGGTCGCAGCGGCGCAGGCCAAGACAGTGGGCGCTGAAACCAAGAAATGCACTACCCCTGCGGATTTCGCTGCCACCAACGCGGTGACCGTCAATGCTGCAGCCGTGGCTTCGGAAACCGCGCTACTTGCCGATGTCTTTGGGGCCGACCTTGGCGCGAGCGCGGTTTCGAGCGACCGGGACCAGGCCAAGTGCCAATCTTCGCTTTTGAAGGAGACTGAAAAACTCAGCGTTGCCAATGTCAAAGCTTTCCTGGCCTGCAAAAAGAGCGGTTTGAAAGACGGCTCTATTGCCTCGGCGGCGGATATCGAGGCCTGCTTCGATCAAGTGCTGGCCGATGAGAAGGGCAAGATCACCAAGGGCTTGGCCAAGCTGAGATCGGCGTTGAACAAGAAATGCCAGGGCTTTGATCTCGTTTCGTTGTTTCCCGGACTCTGTGCCGGCAGTGATCCCTTCGAAGATTGCGTCGCTAGACGGGTTCGTTGCCGGACTTGCGAGATGCTCAACGGTTTCGATGCCGTCAGCCGCCACTGCGACACTTATGATGATGAACTCGGCAGCAATTCCAGTTGCGGCCAGCCTTTGATCGTGGCGGAGACCGTAGTGCTTCCCAATTCCGTGCAGCCGCCGGGTACGCCGGGCACTGTGGGCGTCGTGGTCACCAATCCGAAGCTGATAACGAGGTTCGGCAGTGCCGGCTTCTCACTGAACAACTCCAGCTATACGCGATGGCGCCTAGCCGGCCCTGCCCAGCAACCGGATGCGATACTGATACTGATCTCGGGTTTTGGTGCCGGCGCCAACAACTTTCGTATCTTGGCTGAGGATCTCATTCCCAAGATGGCCACCGGCAGCGGAACCATCTTGGAGGTCTGGGGTTTCCACCGGCGCTCCAATCAACTCGAGGATCGCGAGGGCGCGCTGATAGCGATTGCGCAGAGCGACGCTCAGATAGCGCTCGACTGGTATTTCGGCGGCGAACTCGGCCTTAGCCTGCACCCCTCGTTGGCGGCGGGACCGAACCGCCGTGCGGTTTTTTTCAATGGTTCCGACGATATTCCTTTTCTGGCCAATTGGACCATCGGGATGTTTGCGCGTGATATCGATGTGGTGGTCGATGCCGCCCGCGCCGCCGCGCTCAACGCCAACGTGTTTCTCGGCGGCCATTCCGCCGGCACTTGGTTCACGGCGCAGTATGCCGCTACCGACTTCGACCTGACCGGAGCCGGTCCCGCCGATCCCGGCTATGCCAAGCTTCGCGGTTTGGTTCTGCTCGAAGGCGGCGGCGGTACGACCGCCGGGGATCCGCTGAGCAACGATACGCTCGATCGTATCATTGCCAAGTATGACGGCGGTTTGTTCGGCGCGGTGCGTGACGCTGCTCCCCGCTGCGTGGACGGCCTGACGCCTTGTACGATAGCCACAGAGGCCACGGATTGTTCGGGGCAGATTCCTCCCAAGTGCACCTTGCCGCAGAGCGCCTACGCAGCTCTCGGTGGACTCAACCCGCGCCTGACCGCCTCGGCCGAACCGGGAGCGATTCAAGCCTTGAAGGATCCGGATCGCGGCTTGGCGATTCTGCAAGTCGACCAGGGAAGCCCGGGGAATTCTGCAGTAGACGTAGTGCCGGAACTTGGACTGCTGGGATTGTTGCCCGATGCTACGGTTCACGGCCTCCTGGGCCAGTTTCTTGACGACGATTCCATCGGAGCGCAGATCAACCCGGCCATTGCGACTTCGCTCGGGGCTCCCGGCACCGGTTATCGCGGCCGGCTCAACTGGCAGGACATCGGCGAGGGCGTGTTGCCCTCTTCAGTTCTGGTTGATAACGGCCCTGCTCCCACCGCGCTACCGGGTGATCGTTGGGGCGTGGAGCGCGAGGTCGTACGCATGGATCGCTTCGGCCGCACTTTCATCACCGACGGCCACAACTCCACCGATTGGTACTATGCGTGGTCGGGACTCACGGTGACCAGTGCCCCAGGGATCTGCGGTGGCTCGACTTGTACGGCGGGCAATGTCGGTGCGCTATGCAGCGTGGACGATGATTGCGCGCAGTCGATAAGTCTCGATTCATCCGCGTTATCGCAAGGCCGCGGACGGCGTGACATCGTCAACATGACCCAGGCTGCTAACGTAGACATTCCGGTT
Source organism: Candidatus Binatota bacterium (assembly GCA_024276575.1). Taxonomy (GTDB): domain Bacteria; phylum Desulfobacterota; class Binatia; order UBA1149; family CAITLU01; genus JAJRWY01. The sequence goes on along the minus strand of JAJRWY010000119.1, from coordinate 2,672 downwards.
ATTTGCTTCGGCGGCAGTAACGGACTGACGCCGGTCGGCGCCGACTACAAGCCGTTTGCCGACAGTATCGGCGTCTGCACCGCAGCGAGTTGCGACGGCAGTAGCCCGAGAGTCGCCGATCCACTCAATCCCAGCGAAGCTTTCCCGACTTTTTCCGGCGTGGCCGGCGGCTTCGAAGTTTACATAAATGAGGGCTATGCGCACGTGGATCTGATTGCCGCCGAGGATACGGCCGAGAACCTTACGCTGGAAAGACTGCAGGCCTTCCTCGAGCGCAACATTCAATAATACTCAGCAGGACTTAGCAGGGCTCAGTAAGACGTAGCAGAGGGTTCATGAATAATGCCGTTCTAGCCTTGATTGGAGAATAATTCACGGCGCAAATCGCCTCCGGCTTGCGCTGGAGCACGCCATCCGTGGCCGTACTCGCGCCCGCCGATGCTCACGTACGGTTGGGTACGCTCCGCTCGGCGAACGCTCTGCTCGGCCACGGCTGACGCACTCCAGCGCGTTTTCGCTCATGAGTTATTGTCCAATCAAGGCTAGCGCGGGCGGTGGTAAGGAACGCAAAACGCGTTCGAGCAGTGCGCGATTCGGAGTCTTGCACTAGTGCCGTCGTAATAGCTGATGATGGGGAAACCGTCCCAGCCGATGGTGATGGCACTGGCTGCCCCGACATCGCCGCCGTTGTTGTCTACTGTGAGTATGGACGAGGCCGCGCATGCGATGTCGCGGCAGTGCGCCACCTTGAGGCTCGTGTTGGTGCGGTCGTAGTAGCTAATCACCGGCAGCCCGTCCGCGCCGATCGCGATCGCACTGAAATCCCCGACATCGCCTGCGGCGTCCACGGTAGTGATGGTTGCCGATGTGCACGCTGTGTCGTTACAATGCGCTACCTTGAGATCCTTGCTACTGATATCGGCGTAGCTGATCACGGCGAAGCCGTCGATGCCGATCGCGAGAGAAGTCTCCACTCCGGTGATACCGATGTTGTCGATGGTGGAAAGGGTCGCGGAGCTGCAAGCCGAATCGTTGCAGTGGGCGACTTTGAGTTCGTTGGCAGAGCCTTGATAGCTGATCAGCGGCAGTCCGTCGCTACCGATGGCTATCGAGGTGAACCCGCCGCCGCTATCGAGCGAACTAAAGCTCGCGGAGCTGCAAGCCGCATCACTGCAGTGCGCCAGCTTGAGCATTGAGTTGGTTTCGTCGAGATAGCTGATTAGCCCCAGGCCGTCACCCGTGATGGTGATCGAGCTGAACTTTCCGACTATCCCGCCGGTGTCCAAAATCGTTTGCGTCGAGTTGGTGCATGCGGTGTTGTTGCAATGGACTACTCTCAAGTCCCCGGTAGCAGCGTCGAAGTAGCTGACCAGCCCGAATCCGTCCGTGCCTATCGTAAGCGAATTGTACAGGCCTAGGCTAGCGCTCGACTGGTCCAGGAAACTTCGCGTGGAACTCGTACATGCGGGATCGTTACAATGGGCAATCTGGAGACTGGCTCCCGATCCGAAGTAGCTGATCAACGGTAGCCGGTCGGTGCCCACAGTGGCGCAACTATAGGAGCCGCCGAGATCTACAGACGTAATGGTATTGGCTTCGGGTTTGAGGCTACCCCGAGCGGCGGTGGGTCCGGCCGGCCCTTGCACACCCTGCGGTCCTGCCGGTCCTTGGGCTCCATCGGTGCCGGCGATACCCTGTGGCCCCTCCGGTCCCTGCAGGCCCTGCGGTCCAGCGGGTCCCTGCGCCCCCGCCGGCCCTTGCGCCCCTTGCGGCCCAGCCGGTCCTTGGGCCCCATCAGCCCCGGTGGCTCCGGGAGCGCCCTGCGGTCCGGCCGGCCCCTGTGGCCCGCCGGAGTTCTGTGCCCGGCACGTGTCTCCGACCGCGGTGATACCTGAGCCCGTGACTGTGAGGAAATACTCGGGTGCCCCGGGTACCCCGAGTACGGTGTGAAGCAGACGCAGCAATTTCGGCGGCCTGAGCAAGGAACGTTTCACTTTCTGAGACTTGATCTTTTCGATAACCGCGACGTTTTCGGCATTGACGACGTCCACGGCCAGCACAGTCGTGCAGGCGGCATCACTGTAGAGGCTGAAGGTAAGTGGTGTCGAAGCGACCACGTTTCTCTTGAAGGAGCGCATATCGACATCATACGAGACCGGCACATCCACGGCCTGAGCCGACCCAAGCAGTGGGCCGGCAAGCAGTAGGAAGGCCAGAGCTGCGAACACCGTGCGTTGCCGCCGGTGCTTTCCAGGAGAAGTCTCGGTATGTTTCTGCCAGGGCTGCGTAGCCGGCCGCTTATGAGTTGAAAGGGCCGTGTCGTTGCGTCGATACATTCCGATTCTCCTAGTCATGTTCTCTACTTACAAAACCTACGGCATGGAGTCGCTCGGCCCCGGAATCTGTGGCTATGCTTCCGGGGCGAGCAACTGCGACCCGGAAGCGGCTAGCGCTCGAGTCGCAAACTTGCCGCTACCGGCCCCCCCTGTCTATACCCTGTGTCTCTTAGCGGGCTCTCGGAGTTCCCGTGCGGGCCGTCGACCGGCATGCACGGATACCGAGGCTAAAGAGAATAGGGGACGCACCCGTTTCGTGCATGAACTACCTACTTATTTGTGGCGTTCATCGTCATTGAACAATTGTTCAATGACGACTTGCCGAGCGCATTTTTT
>JAJRWY010000010.1 GCA_024276575.1 Candidatus Binatota bacterium | reverse complement strand
GCCAGGTCGATGCCCACTACCACTACTTTGTCAGTCTTGCTATTTGTGCCCATGGTCCGTCTTGCTCCTTTTTGTATGGAAGGTTTCATACTGGCACTTTGATGCCTTTATAGGAGCGGGGCGGACCATCCCATTAAGTCGGAGTGCTTGTCGAGGATCATCCCGCTCGGCGAACGACATCTGCGTCTCGCCATCGCGGAGTATGCAAAACATTACCATATCGAGCGGAACCATCAGGGACTCGGAAACCGACTGATTCGGTTGCCACGAGGGCAACCCCGGAATGTCGGCCGTATTCGATGTAACGAAAGGCTCGGCGGAGTGCTGAGATTCTACCATCGGGAGGCTGCTTAGAGGTCGGCCGAATAATGGGACACGACGGCGTCGCGGCTCCAAGGTGCAACTCGTGATTGCCGACGACAGCCACTTTTTCGCAGCGCCTGATCCCAATCTCGTCGCTGCCGTTGCCCAGGCGCACTCATGGTTCGCTGAGCTTCGCGATGGCAAGCTGGATTCAATTCGCGGCCTTGCCAAACGCGCCGGCTGCGATCGTTCCGACGTGGGCCGGACGATGCGCTTGGCCTTCCTTGCCCCCGACATCGTCGAGGCGATTCTAGCCGGACGCCAGCCGGCGGACCTCACGATGACTCGCCTCAAACGGATCGGGCATCTACCACTGTCGTGGACAGAGCAGCGCCGACTCCTCGGCTTCACCGACTAAAGACCCGTAGCGATCCAGATCGCTCCAACTCAAAGTGGGGACCCCGTCTCCGGCCAACAGAGACGAATGCCCAAAGTCGCAAACGAACGCCCAGAATCGGCGTCTCTGTTTCCCCGTAGCCGTCGACCGTGCGCGCTAACCTAGGGAAATGTCGGCCTTTGTAGGATACGCTAACGGGGACCCCGGTTCGCTCGAAAAGAAATGGTGGAGCAGAAGGGATTCGAACCCTCGACCCCCACGTTGCGAACGTGGTGCTCTCCCAACTGAGCTACTGCCCCATTCCCCGGTGTGCTTGCCGGTGTTCGGTACGGCTTGCGGCCAAGCGGCGCTCGCCTCGCCGAGTGTGTCAGTTTCGATAGTTCGGCTTGGCCTCGGCGTCTTCCTGTTCTGCCTTACAATCGATGCAAAGTGTAGTGACGGGTCGCGCGCGCAGGCGGCCGACCGAGATCATCTCGCCGCACTCTTCACATTCTCCAAAGGTGCCGTCGTCTATGCGGCCCAAGGCCTCGTCGATCTTGTCCACCAACTTGCGCTCGCGATCGCGGATGCGCAGGTCGCGGCTCGAGTCGCTTTCCCAGGCGGCGCGGTCCCCCGGGTCGGCGAACTCCTGGGCTTCCTCACCCATCTGATCGACGGTTTTCCCGACTTCGCCGAGGAGTTTGCGCCGCTGCGTATTGAGCAGTCGGCGAAACATGTTGATCTGTTCTTCTGTGAATGTGGATGGAGTCATCGTTCCCGTTACATGCGGCCCCTTTTGGATGGGCAATCCGGAATGCTAGCATCAGGCAATGGGGCTGTAAAGGTGAGCCTCGAGTGCCGATTCGCAGCGTGGCGCGGCCGCCAACGCCTGCGGGGCAGCGTGAGTCCGCTAACGAAACACCATGAAAATCGCCTACTTTGAAGCGTGTTCTGGAATCAGCGGCGACATGACGGTTGCGGCTTTGCTGGATGCCGGAGCGGCTATCGAACGGCTGCGTGCGGGCCTCGCGGCCTTGCCGCTCAGTGGCTATGAACTGGCTTCGGAGACGGTAAAACGCGGTGCTTGCCGGGCGACACGCTTTCATGTGACGCTTGACGATGCTTGCATGCAGCCCTCGCGGCGCTGGCTCGATATCAAGCAGATGATCGAGGTGGGGGAGAAGGCGGGATTGCCGGCCCGTGTGGCTTCCCGCAGTCTGGCGGCCTTCGAAGCTCTTGCCCGCGCTGAGGCCAAGGTCCACGGCTGCGCGCTCGACGAGGTTCATTTTCATGAAGTCGGGGCGGTTGATTCCATAGTAGACATTGTCGGCGCGTTCCTGTGCCTAGAAGACTTGGGGGTGGAACGATGTTTTGTCGGGCCCTTGCCCCTCGGTAGCGGTACCACCGCCGATGTTACCACCACCGACGTTACCACTGCCGACGGTACCATCGCCGGCGAGACCACCGACGCAGGTATCCATAGCGCTGGGATCCCGAGCGGGGGGGTCCCGAGCGGTGGTATTCCTGGCGGCGGCAACGCCGGGCACGGCGTTATCCCGATTCCTGCGCCGGCGACGGTGGAATTGTTGCGCGGCTTCGAAGTCGTCGCCGGCGATGGTAGCGGCGAGACGGTGACTCCCACCGGGGCGGCCATACTTAGGGCCGTGGCAAAACCGCTGCGTCCCTCCTTCCGGCTCGACAAGCATGGCTCCGGCGCGGGCAGCCGCGAACTCGACGATCGTCCAAACATACTGAGAGTGTTGCTCGGCGATGCCGAGGAGCAGAGCGATTCCCAAGCCATAGTAATCGAAGCCGATATCGACGATATGAGCCCCGAAGCCGTGAGCTACGCGGTTGAGCGTCTTCGTGGGGCGGGTGTCCTCGACGCCGGAGTTCAGCCGCTGGGGATGAAGAAGGGGCGCCTTGGTATGAGGCTGTCGGTTCTGTGCGCTCCGGCCGATCTCGAGCGTTTGGCCGCGATGGTATTGGCTGAGACCTCGACCATCGGACTGCGCTACCGCGCCATGCGCCGTATGGTCTTGGCGCGCAGATTGGAGATCGTCGACACCGAGTTCGGTCCCATCGCTGTCAAAGTCGTAGAGCGCCCAGTGTCAGAGCGCCCAGTGTCAGAGGGGCCAACGTCAGAGCGCTCAGAGTCACGACACCCAGCGGAGGAGCACCCAGCGTTCGATCCGTTCCGTAGGCTCGCTGGGTCTTCGTCGCAGTCCTCGTCTCGGGCTTCTGCGCGCAACCTACGCAACCTACGCAATGCACCTGACTCACATAGTTCGAGTGATGCTGTGCCTGAGTTCGCCGATGTCGCCCGTGCGGCCGCTGAACACGGGCGGCCTTTCATCGAAGTCTACGAAGCGGCCGTGGCAGCGTTCGGGCGGCGGGCCCGGCCAGCCGGCGATTCCTAACCCGCATTATTCCTGAAACCTCGTCGCGAGAGTCGCAAGCGCCCGTGAGATCGTCCGGATAGGCACACGTGCAGCGATGAGGCCCGCAGGCGTACCAACAGTACGTCGAGGGCCGAAAAGTGGTGAGCCGCGAGCCGGCGAGCGGCGAACGGGCCGATCTCACGAGCGCTTGACGCTCATAGCAGAGGTTTCATGAATAATGCGGTCTAAGGTCTCCCCACTATCGCGTCCAGGTCTAGACAGCGCTCGGCGGTCTCCGCTAGGCGAGTGTAATCGGTTTGTATCCCACCGTCCGGGTTCGCGCCGCCTGTGTTTGTCTCGTCGAGACCTTCATCGCCCCTGCGTTCCGGCTCTCCCGCTGCCGGAAGATGGGGAAAAGCTCCGAGGTCGGCCGCTTCGCTAAAGCGCGAAATCATATCGCGGTTGCCGGCTTCGGCGATCACGTGCTGCGGCAGCGCTGAGACTTCGTTCATTACATAGCCGAGTAGCTTGGCGCGGCTCGATCGCAGTACCCTTAGAGTGAGTAGGGCATGATTGATGCACCCTAGACGCGAGGCGACTACGCAGAGTAGCGGCAACCCCAGGGCTTCAGCGAGTTCGAGGTAAGTATAGGAGTCGGCCAAAGGAACCAGCAGTCCGCCGGCTCCCTCGACCACTACGAAGTCGAAGCGCTCACGGATCTCGGCGTAGCGCTCGAGCACGCGCTCTATACTTATGCTCTCGCCGGCTGCCTCGGCGGCGGCCAGTGGCGCCGCGGGCGCTTTGAACACATAGGCCGTGATTTCATCGGGGCTTTGCACGCCGCCGGCCGCGGCGGTCAGCAGGCGGCAGTCCTCGCCCGGCAGTATCCGGCGCGTGGAGGCGTCGACGGGGCAGCCGGTCTCCGCCGGTTTGAAGACGCCGACATTGACCCCGCGCGCTTTGAGTGCGGCGACGATGGCGCAGGAGACCATGGTTTTGCCTACTCCAGTGTCGGTGCCGGTGACGAACAGCCCCTGGGCGTGGCCGCCGAGTTGGACTCGAGAGTTGTCCCCGAGCCGGCCCTTGGCGGGATTTTCATGCCGGCCGCCGGCGGGGACGCCAATCCCGTTTCCAGACTCAGACTTATCGCTTAGCACCATCGTATGACTCATAGCAGAGCTTTCACGAAGCACGTCCTCTAGGCCTGGGCCGTTGCGCTTTCGATCGCGCGGGCGCTGACCGCCACCACTTGCTCGAGCAAGTCGGCGGGCAGGTTTAGCGGCGGCATCAACACCATGGTGTCGCCGAGTGGACGGATGATCACGCCTTGCTCACGAGCCGTCAGCACCGCACGTTGCGAGCGGCGCTCACCGGCCGGGAAGCGTTCGCCGCTGTCGCGGTCGCGCACGATGTCGAAGGCCGCCATCATCCCGACTCTTCGTATCGAGCCGACCCGGGGTAGCGGTTCTATATACTCACCGAGTAGCCCGGCCAGCCGCCGGCCTCCGGCGGCTGCTTGTGCCAGGGTGTTTTCTTCTTCGAACACTTCCAGGTTGGCCAGCGCCGCCGCGCAGCCCAGGGGGTTGCCGCCGTAGGTATGGCCGTGAAACAGAGTCTTGTATTCCGAGTAGGCGCCGGAGAACGCTTCGAAGATCCGCTCGCGCACGAGTGTAGCTGCCAGGGGCAGGTAGCCGGCGCTGAGGCCTTTGGCCAGGCACATTATGTCGGGGCTGATTCCCGCCTGTTCCACCGCAAACATGCTGCCGCTGCGTCCGAAACCGGTGGCTACTTCGTCGCAGACCAGCAAGATCCCGTAACGGTCGCACAACTCGCGGACCCCGCGCAGGAAAGAAGGCGGTTGCGGCCAGATCCCGGCCGCTCCTTGCACCAAAGGTTCGATGAATACCGCTGCTACGCGCTCGCCTTGGACGGCCAGCAACTCCGATAAGCGCTCCAGGCTCGCACGGGCTGCGGCTTCGAGAATATCGTTGTCATGGCGGCGGGCTTGCAGATCCTGCGTGTTGCCGCCGCCGTCGCTGCCGTCACTGTCACCGCCGCCGCTACCGTCGCCGTCGCTGCCACCGTCACAGCCACCGTCACTGTTGCTGCCGCCACCGTGATAGCCACCGTCACGATCGCAATCTCCGCCGTTGCCGTCACGGTAGAAGCTAGCCCGCCCCGCACTGGGTTCGCAAAGGAATGGCGGGTCGAACTTCAAAACTTCAAAAGTGATCTTCTCGTAGCCGTGGTGGAAAGGCTCGGAGAAGCCAAGGCTCACCGAACCCAGTGTGTCACCGTGGTAAGCCTCGCCCAGGGTTACGAAGCGGTCGCGCTCAGGGTGTCCGCTCTGGCGCTGGTATTGAAATGCGGCCCGCAACGCGACCTCCACCGCAGTGGATCCCGAGTCCGAGTAAAACACTCGCGTCAACGGCGCGGGTGTCAACTCGACCAGCTTGCGGGCGAGTTCTATCGCGGGCACATGCGAGAGGCCGAGCATGGTGGAATGGCACACCCGGTCGAGTTGCTGTTTCATGGCTGCAACGATCTTGGGATGGCCGTGGCCGTGCACGTTGCACCAGATCGACGAGACTCCGTCGAGAAAACGCCGCCCCTCGGTGTCGATGAGGTGAAAGCCTTCGGCTCGCTCAATGATCAGCGGGTCGTGTTCCAACCACTCGGTGGTCTGTGTGAAAGGATGCCACAGGTAGCGGCGATCATCGTCAAGAAGTCTGCGTGTTTTTGTAGTCAAGATGCTGTTTCCAAACCTGATGTCCAAGCCACCGCCCGCCGAACCAGCGCCTGCCCGGTCTGCGCCCGCCAAGCCGCCACCCGCCGAACCAGCGCCCGCCAAGCCAGCGCCCGCCGAGCCGCTGCCCGCCGAGCCGCCGTCTGCTGCACCATTGCCTGCTGGGTCCGACTCGAGTTCACGCCTTGTTCCGTTCTCATCCTTGCTGTGCTGCTCGTCCCTCGCACTCCAGCGCTTCGGCGGCGCTACGGATCTGCTCTTCGCTGTGAGTCGCCATCAGGCTCAAGCGCAGCCTCGAAGTCCCCGGGGGCACCGTGGGAGGGCGAATTGCCGCTACGTAGATGCCGTGTTCGAGAAGCCGCGTGGCAAGGTCCACGGTTTCTCCGGCGTCCCCTACGACTATCGGCAAGATCTGGGAGTCGAGTTGGGGCACTTCGAAGCCTGCCTTGCGCAGTCTGAGTCCCAGTGCGTGTGCTCGCGCGAGAAGCCCGCGTGCACGTTCTGGTTCGGCAACCGCGATGTCTATCGCGGCGGAAGCTGCCGCTGCCGCCGAGGGCGGTAGCCCGGTGGTAAAGATGAAAGAGCGGGCGCGATTGATGAGTGTATCTATCAGTACCCGCGACCCCGCTACATAGGCGCCGAAGCTGCCCAATGCCTTACCGAGCGTACCCATGTGAATGTCGACCGCGTCGCAAAGCTCGAGTTGGGCCGCCAAACCCGCGCCGCCGGGGCCGAAGACTCCGGTAGCATGGGCTTCGTCGACCATCAGCCAGGCTCCGGCCTCCTTGCAACATTTAGAGATCTCACGCAGCGGAGCGATGTCTCCGTCCATCGAAAACACCGATTCCGTTACTACGAGTATCCGCCGTGCTCCCGCGTCGCGACAGCCGGCGAGTAGGCTGCGCAAATGGCCTGTGTCGTTGTGGCGGTAGACGCGTACCGAGGCTTTCGACAAGCGGCTTCCGTCGATGATGCTGGCGTGATTGAGTTCGTCGCTGACGATAGCGTCACCGTCGCCGATAACGCAGCCTATCACTCCGAGGTTGGCTTGGAAGCCGGTCGAGAACAGTAGTGCCGCCTCGGTGCCTTTCCATGCCGCGATCTTTTCCTCGAGCGCTTGGTGGACGCGCATGTGTCCGCATACCAGCCGTGACGAGACCGCGCTGGCGCCGAAGTCGCGGGCCGCTCGTGCGGCGGCGTCCACTACCGCAGGGTGCGCGGCGAGGCCGAGGTAGTTGTTGGAGCAAAATAACAGCAGCTCGCGGCCGTCCATGTTCACTACCGGCAATTGGGCGCCGCCGATGGTGCGTAGCTCCCGCCGTAGCCCTGCCGATGCAATCTCTTCGAGTTCGGCGCCGAGCGCCTCATCGAGCGCTGCTTGCTTGCGAGCGACGTTGTCCGGAGGGCTTGAATCGAAGGCCGCTACTGCTGACCCTTCGCCGGATGTCGTCGAATTGCCGGCCGCGGCAGTGCCTTTGGGCCTGGCCGATGCGCCGTCTTCGTGGGCTTGGAAAGCGATTCTGTTCACAAGAAGAACTCGGCGGTCTCTTAGGGCGGCGCCGACGGGCTAAGGCTATGCGCCCTCGCAGCTTAGTCAACTATCCTGGGTGGATATCCGGGTTTACAATGGGGCTAGCGCACTACGGTTCGTTGTGACGTCAACAGGTTTCCCAAAGCCTCTGACACTGTGGGTCTATAGCCTTGTGGGGCAATCGCGCTGTGACCCCGTCGCGCAGTGACCCCATCGTGCTAGAACCCCGTCGCGTTGTGGCCCCCCGGCCCCGGCCTTTCGTCGACCTCGGCTGCTCAACCTGCTTGGCGCCGGGCTGAGCGGCCGAGCAGGCGGTCCATCATCTGCTCGTTGTAGGTGATCTCCGCGTTTTCCTTGAGACGCCGTAGGAAATCCTGGACGGCTTCCTGCTGCTTGCGCAGCAGCAACGCGTCCATGCGCGAGGCTCTCTCGGTGTCGAATCCGCTGCGGTTGCCCTCGATTAGTGAACGGCGCACGAAAACCAGCGCGTCACCACGGTGTATGAACGGCCGCGGGAGCGGCTCGCCATCCTTGGTGACGCGGAAGGCTACGTCTTTGAGACCCGGCACCGAGCCTAGACCTGCTATGAACTGTCCACGTGACTGGAAAGGATCGGTTTCGGCGATCGCGTAGCCGCCTGCTTCGGCCACTTCCTCGAGGCTGCGTCCTTCGCGCAGGCTTGCCAGCAGCTTGTCGGCCTCGGCACGGGCAGCTTCGGTTGCGAGTTCGTTGCGATAGAGTTCCTCGACCGCGTCCCGAACTTCGGGCAGGCCGGGTATGTAGCTTTCGCGCCTTTCGGCAAGTTCGATGATGTAATAGGAGTCGCCGACCTTGATATTGTCGCTGCTGTCGCCGACCCGGGCCAGAGACACGGCTGCATTGACGAATTCCGGCGCTTGTCCGATTCCGGCGACGATATCCCCTTTGGCGAACGGCGTGGTTTCTTCGATGCGAAGTCCGCGCTCGGCGGCGATGGTGTCGAGCTTGGCCCCATCGGCAATCGCTGCGGCATCTTCGGCGGAGGCGTCGAAGACGAGGTCCTCGGCTTTGCGCTCCTTTACCTTCTTGATGATGGCGGCGCGGGCTTGCGCCATGGTCTGCGTTCCCGCGGGCACCTTGCCGTAGACTTTGATCAGGTGCAGGCCGAAGTCGGTCTCGACGATGCCGCTTACTTCTCCAACCTCGAGCGCAAAAGCTGCCTGTTCGAAAGGCTTGACCATGTGGCCGCGGCTGAAGGTGCCGAGATCTCCACCGTTAGCGGCGCTGCCCACGTCTTCGGACTCGGTTTTCGCCAATTCCGCGAAGTCTTCCCCCTCGGCGATACGCTTGGCGATCTCTTCCATCTGCTTGCGCACTGCCGCTCGGGTCTCGTCGTCGGCATCGGGGGGAATCTTCTTGAGGATGTGCCGCGCCGACACTTGCTCTTCGGTGCGGAACTCATCTTCGTTCAGCGTGTAGTATTCCTCTACTTCCTCGTCGCTAGCATCGAGATTCTTGGCGAAATGCTCGGGCGAGTAGCGCAGGTAGCGTACCTTGACACTTTCGGGCCTGCGGAACTGCTCGGCGTGGTCGGCGTAGTAGGCTTCGAGGCCGGCTTCATCGATTTCGACGGTGTCGCGGAACTTCGCGGCCGGCACGGTCACATAGGCCAGGGTGAGCTTGCGGCTTTCCTTGAGGTAGTCGTGGTAGGCCTCATCCTCGGTTACGTGGACTCCGCGCCGTATGAAATCCGTCAGTTGCGAAGTCAGTAGATCCTCGCGCATCGAGGCTTCGAAACCCGAAGGGGTAAGCCCTTGGGCACGCAGGGTACGCCGGTAAATGGTAGGCGAGAAGACCCCATCAACCTTGAACGCATCGATGCTCTGGATCGCGTTCTTGACGGCTTCGTCGGGCACTGTCAGCCCCAGCCGTTCGGCTTCCTGCACCAGCACTGCGGTATCGACTAGGCGGGCCAACGCCATCGACGGGATGTCGAGGCTGCGCAGCATCTCGTCGGTAAGATTGCCGCCGGCTTGCTCGCGTATGTAGTTGCTGGTGCGTTGCCGGGCCAGTTCGAAATCGTTTTGCGTGATCGCTTTGTCGCCAACCGTTGCCAGCGGCTGAACGCCGCCACCGATGTTGTAGGCTCCACCGAAAAACAGAACCATGACCAGCGAGATTATACCCAGGGCGACTTTGATGCCCCAGGAGGCCGCATTGCGGCGCATGAAGTCTAGCATTGAGCTTATTTACGAGTTCAGGCTATCGCCGATTCGATGGCTTCGCTGAGCTTGGCCTTGGGAACCGCTCCCACGATCTGCTCGGCGACTTCCCCGTTCTTGAATACGATCAGGTTGGGTATGCTGCGCACGCCGTAAGTAGCGGCAGTACCTTGGTGGTCGTCTACATTGATTTTAACGATGCGGGCTCTACCTTCGTATTCCTGGGCCAGTTCTTCGAGGGCGGGGGTGATGGCCCGGCAGGGGCCGCACCAGGGGGCCCAGAAATCGACCAGGACGGGCACCTTCGAATCGAGGACCTCTCCTTGAAAGTCGGCGTCGCTGAGCTCGGTAATGTTAGCCATTTCCAGTTAATCTCCAGTTGCAGCCGGGAACGGCACCCGCGTTTCGTCATAAGTCATCAGAGAGTGCCGGAGGTCGGACTCGAACCGACACGGAGTTACCTCCACCGGATTTTGAGTCCGGCGCGTCTGCCAATTTCACCACTCCGGCTCTGATGGGCCGCGGGAACCGTCCGGCGGACGGTCAAACTATATAGTTAGTATCTGCGGGCTGTCGAGTCTATCGACGGATATGACGTCGTTTCCGCGTTGCGGATTCAGGCCGGTGTCAGTGCTTGCCCTGCGGGCGGGCAAGTTTGCGCTCGAGTTCGAGCAGGGTTGGTTGCTCGGCCGGGGCGTTGCGCTCGCGGGCCTCGATCTTGCTCACCGCGTCCGAGCACAGGCGTTTGACATGAGGGTTGTCGGTAGAATGGCGAAGTTTTTCCAGTTCTTCGCGGCTTTCGGGATCTGCGATTTCGCCCACGGCGAAGATAGCCCGGCACGAAAGGTCGTCGTCACCCACGGTTTTGGCGTATTGCAGCAACTCCTGGCCGTTGCGGGGGTCGGCGATGCGCCCTAGGGCTGTCAACACCCGCAGTTTCATCGGTTTGTCCACGTTGTTCAAAAACAGCAGTTGCATGAGGACTTGGCTGGCCGCCGGGTCGCCGACTAGGCCGAGCATGTCGATGGCCCTGATCCGCACCCGGGGGTCCGGATCGGCGGTAGCCTCGATCAAGGGCTTTACGACGTCTTCTCCGCCCGCGTTGCCCAGCGAGTTGACCGCGTCGAGGCGGACCTTGGCATCGTCGGCTCCGAGGTTGCGCTGCCATTCCTCGACATTGGCTCCTTTCGCGGTGCGGTTGTAACGTTGAACCGCTGGATGGTTGGCCTGGGCTCGGGCGTCTTGCGCAAAGCTCAGCGGCATCCACAGCGCAGCGAGCAGCAAGGCTGCGAGGAATGCCGGGAACATTGACGGAATCGTGGATGCACAACGCGAGGGAGATCCGGAGACTGAGTGCAAGGATGGAGCTTCGCGTAGTTGGAGTAGAATGCCGGGGGCCGAGACCGCGTCACACAAGGCGCCGTTTCGCGGACGGGTTGTTAATTTGAGGCAAAGGAATTTCTTCATGGCAACGGCCAGCAACAACGGAAGAGTAGCGCGTGGGTTTCGCCATGCAAATCTAGCGGCGCACTTACTTGCGAATATCTGCATAAAGATGCCCGGACCGGCCGTTGTTGCGACTGTTGCGGGCTTGGTCTCCGTCGCCGTTACGATGCCGGTGCCGCCGCTGGTGGCCGCCGCTTCCGTGGCCGTTGGAGTTCCCGAAGCCCGGGCTCCTCTTTTGGCGAGTGTAGCGAGGCTGCAAGGCCCGGCTCTGCCGTTGGCGGGAAGGCCGCGTACGAGGCTGCTGCTCGCCGCTGAAAAGGCCGAGGAGGCCGGGAAGGATGAGGAGGCTAGGAAGTTCGAGGAGGCTGGGAAGGCTGAGAAGCCGGAGAAGGCTAAGAAAATCGATCCCGGAAAGGTGGAAGTGGAAACCCCGGTTTATCGTCCCGACGCCGAGCAGGGCCGTGTAGATGAGGTATGGCATTACGGGTTTTCCTGGTCGGGTATACCGGTAGGAAAGATTTCTATTGAAAACAGGACCTTGGCGGCCGACGAGGAGCACGGCAGGCGGCTCGCGATTCGCGCGTGGGGCCGCACCAATTCTTTCGTAGACTTGTTGTGGCGCTATCGTCTCAACGCGCGCGGGACGATTCGTCTGGACCCATTTGGGCCTGCCGAGTTTTACGCCGAGGAGGAAGAACGGAAGAAGAAGAAGGTCACCCGCATCGAGTTTTCCAAGGATGGGGTACTCAGTTCCGAACGGCGCAAGGGCGACCGCGTGGCCAAATATAGTTTCGAGGCCCCCAATACCTACGACATCGTTTCCACCGTGTTCTTGACCTTGAGCTTCGACTACGAAATCGGCCAGGAATATTTATTTGATGTCTTTACCGGTACCTCGCGCTATTTGGTTCCCATCAAAGTCGAGGCCCGCGAAGAGGTGAAAGCCGCCGGCGAGATGGTTGATTCCTACCGGCTACTGGTCAGCACCCGGCCGCTGACCGACCCCGAAGACAAGGGTAAGCATCGGCAGACCGAGTTGTGGGTGAGTGCCGAGCGGCCTCGGCGGCTTCTGAAATCTCGTTCGAAGACGTTTATCGGCGCCGTCTACGTATCTTTGGAATCCATCGAGCCGCTTGGGCAGGCTGAATCCACCGCATCCAACCCAGACTCCGAGTCTGCCGAGCCCGAAGCCACCGCCGAGCCTGCCGTCTCCGCTGAGTCCGGTACCGCTTCCGACCGCGACGAGCCTGCTGACCCCGCCGAGCCCGCTGCCACTGCCAGGCCTGACGCGAGTGCCGGGCACGCCGTTTCTGCCGGGTCTGACGCGCATGCCAAGCCTGCCGGGCCTGCTGCCTCCGCCAAGCCTGCCGAAGGTCGCGACGATTAGACTGCCGCCGGCGTTTGCCGCCGCTGTTGCGGCAGTTGTGGCCATTGACAAAGCGTCTGTCGGAACACTGGCGGTATCTACGTTAACCCCTGTGCTCGGCCCTACCGTAGCACCTGGGACCGCCGCCGGGGCGCTACCCAAAAACCTGCGCGGGGGATAACTTGCCGGGGTCGAGATCAAGCGGCCCGGAGGAGTTCGAAGATGAAACTTACCGAGATCAGCAAAGACGTCTATGCGTGCATTCAGCCGGACAAGGGTTTGGGTTGGAGCAACTCCGGTTTCGTCAATCTAGGGGGTGGGCTGGTGATCGACACCTTCTGGGACCTACCGCTGACCCGCGAACTCATCTCCTGCTACACGTCGGTTTCCTCGAGCGTCGATGAGCAGGGACGGCCGGCGGCTAGGCTTGTCAATACTCATCACAACGGCGACCACTGTTGGGGCAATCAGCTTTTCGCCGGTGCGGAGATAATCGGCCACACCTTGTGTGCTGAAGCCATGCGCAACGACCCAACGCCGGGTCTGTTCGCGGCGCTGCAAGGAGGCGGGATGGCGCTGCCCGGTCTCGACGATTTCGTGGCCGCGCTCTCCGCTTTCGACTTCAGCGGCATCGAGATTACGCCCCCCACGACGCTTTTCGACGAGAAGCTGCAACTCACACTCGACGGTTGTGCGCTAGAGATGATCTATGTCGGGCCGGCCCACACCATAGGCGACGTTATCATCCACTTGCCCGAGCAGAAGGTCGTCTACGTCGGTGACGTGGTGTTTCGCAAGTGTACGCCCATAGGCTGGGAGGGCAGCTACCGGCAGTGGGCCGCGGCGCTCGAAGCCATATGCGATCTGCAGCCGGATGTGGTCGTCCCCGGCCACGGACCTTTGACCGACGTAGCCGGCGTGCGCGAGATGGGCGAGTATCTGAGCTATGTGCGTGAGCAGTCGCAACGCTGCTTCGAGGCCGGGATGAGCGAGAGGGAGGCGGCCCGGGGTATCGACCTCGGACCCTACGCGGGCTGGACCGAACCCGAGCGCATAGTCTTCAACGTCCATCGTGCCTACCGCGAGTTTCGTGGGGAGGCCTTCGATGCGCCTGTCGATGCAATTGCGCTGATGCAGGAGATGGCCGCGTTGCGATCGGAAAGGTCTTAACCCCTGTCTCACGACCTGCGCAGGCTGCTACGCCGCTTCGTCGGGAGGCGAGATGGTGAAATAGAAGGTTGCGCCTTTACCGATTTCGGACTCGGCCCACAGCCGGCCGCCGTGGCGCTCGATTACACGGGCGGCGGTGGTCAGCCCTACCCCGACGCCTTCGTAGTCGCTTTCTTTGTGCAGGCGCTGGAAGGGTTCGAATACCCGCTCACGGTTGTCCATGCTGAACCCCACACCGTTGTCTCGCACGAAATAGGCCGGACGCCCGTCTCTCGTCGATAGGCCGAACTCTATCTCCGCACGGGGATTCTTGGCGCTATACTTCCAGGCATTGCCGATCAGGTTGATCATCACCGATTGCAGCATCCCCGCGTCGCCGTCGGCGTAGATCCCGTCGGCAATGCTTACGTCTACTTGCCTCGGCGGGGATGAGGCTTCGAGATCGGCCAGCACTTGGCGCGCGGTATCGCTCAAATCCACATGCTCGATCTTCAAATCACCGCGTCCTATGCGAGAGAGTTCGAGTAGCCCGTCCACGAGCTGTTGCATCCGCTTGGTGCCCTGCTGCACCCTCGAAACTTGCTCCATGCCGTCGGGGCCGAGTTGCTCACTGTAGTCTTCCATCAAAGTAGTGGCGAAGGCGCAGATGCTCCGAAGCGGGGCGTGGAGATCGTGGGAGATGGTGTAGCCGAAACTTTCCAGGTCGCGGTTGGTGGATTCGAGGTCGGAGGTGCGCTCGGCGACGCGGCGTTCGACTTCGGCGTCCATGTCGCGCAGGCTTTTCTCGGCCTCTTCGCGCCGCAAGCTCTCGTGGACCAGTTCTTCGCGATAGTGTTGAAAACGTGCGGCCACCACCACCGTTGCCACCAGCACTGCGGCGATGATCGCGATGTTACCGAGTACGAAACTCCGCGAGAGGTCGCCGGCGGAGATGAAATAGACGTTGCCGAGTAGCGCGAGTCCCGCTACCGCGACGGTGAAGAGCTGGGGGCGATACCCCCAGGGCAGCAGCGCTGCGGTACCGATGGCCAAGGCGCAAAACAGCAGTGCCGTTACCGATTCTCCGCCGCTCACCACGCCCGCCGCCGCGACGGTTATGTATACGATGGAGAAAGTCGCGATGCCGATGGGGATGATGCGCTGGCGGGCCGCTTGGCGGCGCAAAGAGCGCAAGGCGGCCAACACGATGAAGGCCTGCGTGAGTTGTAGCACGAAAAGGGTGGGGTAGATCGGCCCGTCCAGAGTGATCTGGCCGGCCGCGTAAGCGCATACGCCGACCAGCAGGAGGCCGAGGATTACGCGAAGTCCGCGCACTAACATAGTGTTGGTTTCTTCGCTCAGGCGCTCGAGCGCCGTGTCTTCCTTCGCCTTGATCTCGATCTCACGCATGATCTTGTTTCCGCTCCGCAGATTTGCGGTGTGTCTTCCTTCGAGGCCCGCTATCCACGGGTACCGTTCTCTTCGCATCGCCGTCCGAGGTCTGCGAGACGTGGCGAGGTGCGCGGATTATCCTTTTCTAAGGGGTGGCCTGTCAATGGTTGCGCGAAAGATCAAAGATCTGCGTCAACCTGGACTATTAGTGAAAGTTCGTCGCGGAGGTCGCCAGCGCGCCGAAATTTCTTCCGCGCAGACTCCTAGCCCGCATTATTCATGAAACCTCTGCTACGAGCCTCAATCGCCCGCAATCTCGGCCCGTTCGCCGCTCGCCGGCTCGCGGCTCACCACTTTTCGGCCCTCGACGTACTGTTAGTACGCCTGCGGGCCTCATCGCTGCGCTTGGGCCG
>JAJRWY010000118.1 GCA_024276575.1 Candidatus Binatota bacterium | reverse complement strand
CGTTACTGCGAGGTGCGGGGCTATAGGGGCTATAGCGATGCGGGAGCGCTTCCGGCTCGTCGCAGAGCTTTCATGGATGATGCAAGATCGGGATGCGGGCAGAGCGGAAGAACCCCGGCTCTTGCGAACTCCTGGCTACATGCCTCCCGGGTCTTGTTTCCCCAGGGGTTTGCGCCGGAGTTCCCACCACGCAGACGTCTAGAGTCCGATGGCCTTGGCCATCACTTCGACCGGCGCTCGCCGGCCGGTAAAAATCTTGAAAGCGGCGGCACCCTGATGCAGCAGCATGTGGCGGCCGTCTATAACCGGTCTGCTGGCGTCCGCGGCTAGGCGTAGGAACGGGGTCGCCTCTTCGCCGTAAGCGAGGTCGAAATGTACGCAATCTTCCGCCGTGGACTCGGCCGCGTAATCCAGGAAGCTGCCGCCGCCCAGGCCGACGGAGGTGCAGTTGACCACCAACTGCCGGCTCTCGAGGAAGTCGAAATCGTCGAGAATGTCGAGATCGGCGGTTTGCAGGCGAGCTTTCTCGCCACCGAACTCCCGCGCCAGCTTTCGCGCTTTGGAGAGTGTTCGATTGGCGATGACGATGTCGGACGCCCCACTTCGGGTAAGCGCGTAAAGCACCGCACGCGCCGAACCTCCGGCACCGATTACCAGAACCCGTTTGCCGCGCGGGCGTACACCGTTGGCCAGCAAGGCCTGATGGAAGCCCGAAGCGTCGGTGTTGTCGCCGACTAACTTGTCCTTCTCGCGATACACGGTGTTGACCGCGCCGATGGTTTTGGCCGCATCGGAGAGCTTGTCCAGATAGCGCATGCACGAAGTCTTGAAGGGGACGGTGACATTGAACCCGGCCAGTCCGAGTGCCGAGATCGAGCGCATGGCGGCGCGGAGCTGCGACGCGCTGGTTGGGAAGGGCACATAGGCAAAATCGAGGCCCAACTCGGCGAACGCCGCGTTATGCATCCGCGGGGATATAGAGTGATCCACCGGGTCGCCGATGATGCCGACGATGCGCGTGCTGCCCTCGATGGTCAAGACTTTCACCTCGCTACCCACCTTCGACTCCGCCTCCTGCGCCTCAGCCTTTCTTGGCCTTCAAGGCCGAGTGGGCCGCCGCCAGACGCGCGATCGGCACGCGGTAAGGAGAGCAAGAAACGTAATCCAGACCCAAACGGTGGCAGAACTCTATCGAGGACGGATCGCCTCCGTGTTCCCCGCAAATCCCGAGCTTGAGTTTCTTCTTGACCGCCCTACCTTTTTCGGCCGCAATTTCCATCAACTGCCCGATCCCCTCGGTGTCGAGGCTGGCGAAGGGATCTTCGGCCAAGATCCCGCTGTCGACATAGGCCGGGAGAAAACGGCCCGAATCATCACGCGAGAGACCGAAGCCCATCTGTGTCAGATCGTTGGTGCCGAAAGAGAAGAAGTCCGCATGAGCGGCGATCTCACCGGCGGTCAGAGCGGCCCGGGGGACCTCGATCATGGTGCCGATTTGATAAGCGATGCGTCGGCCTTTGCGGGCGAAAACACGCTCGGCTGTCTCTTTGACCGCTGCGCGAAGACGTTCTAGTTCCGAGGCGGTGCCTACCAGCGGGATCATGATCTCCGGGTAGACTTTCACGCCTGCTGCAGCCGCCTGCAGGGCGGCTTCGATGATAGCCTGGGTCTGCATGGTGTAGATTTCGGGATAGGTGATAGCCAAGCGGCAACCGCGGTGCCCCAGCATGGGGTTGAACTCATGCAAGGCCTCGCCCGCGGCCTGCAACTTGGCCAAGTCGAGGCCGCTCTTGGCAGCCAGGGCTTCGTATTCTGCACTGCTGTGGGGCAGGAACTCGTGCAACGGCGGATCGAGCAGGCGTATGGTTACCGGCAGTCCATCCATGGCTTTGAAAATCCCGCGGAAATCACGCCGTTGAAAGGGCAGTAGTTTCTTCAATGCCTTTTCACGGCCACGCAGATCGGTGGCGAGTATCATCTCGCGCATGGCGTCGATACGCTCGCCCTCGAAGAACATGTGCTCGGTGCGGCACAAGCCTATGCCTTCGGCGCCGAAGCCGCGTGCCACTTTCGAATCGTGCGGAGTGTCGGCATTGGCGCGAACTTTCAGGCGGCGGGCTTTGTCGGCCCAGACCATCAAGCGTGCAAATTCGGCGGATACCTTGGCCTCGACGGTAGGGACTTTGCCCACAAAGACGTCGCCGCTGCCGCCGTCGATGGTGATCCAGTCGCCGCGGTGTAACACGTGTTCGCCAACTTTCATCGAATCACTGGAATAATCGATGACCAAGGATTCGCAGCCCACTACGCAGCATGTTCCCATCCCGCGTGCGACTACAGCCGCGTGCGAAGTACGCCCGCCACGCGCCGTCAGTATGCCCTCTGCAGCGACCATACCGGTGATGTCCTCGGGCGAGGTTTCATAGCGTACCAGCAGGACTTGCTTGCCCGCCGCCTTGGCCGCCACTGCATCCTCGGCCGAAAACACGATCTCGCCGCAAGCGGCTCCGGGCGAGGCCCCCAGGCCTCTGGCCACGGACTGTTTGGCTGCGCGCGGGTCTATCATCGGGTGCAAGAGCTGGTCGATCTGTGCCGGTTCCAGGCGCAGTACCGCCTCGGTGGTTTTGATCAGGCGTTCGTCGACCATCTCCACTGCGATGCGGATCGCCGCCTGGGCGCTGCGCTTGCCGTTGCGGGTCTGCAACATCCACAGCCGGTCGCGTTCGATGGTGAATTCGAGATCTTGCATGTCCCGGTAGTGTCTTTCGAGTTTGTGCGAAACATTGATCAGTTGCCGGTAGCACTCCGGCATCACTTCCTCGAGCGAGGGGAAGTCCTTCCTGCGTCGAGATTCGGAGACGCCGTTCTCTTTGGCCCAGGCCTTCGATGCCGCCAGCGTTATTTGTTGCGGAGTACGGATGCCGGCGACCACGTCTTCACCTTGGGCGTTGACCAGGAACTCTCCGAAGAAACGCTTCTCGCCGGTGGAAGGATCGCGAGTGAAAGCCACTCCGGTCGCGGAGCTGTCGCCCAGATTGCCGAAGACCATGGCTTGTACGTTGACCGCGGTGCCCCAAGATACCGGGATGTCGTTCAACTTGCGGTATACGACTGCGCGTTCGTTGGTCCACGACCTGAACACGGCGCCGATCGCTCCCCAAAGCTGCTCCATGGGATCGGTGGGGAAGGGGCGCTTACAGCGTTTGCGAATCAGCGCCTTGAACTTCCCTACCAATTGTTTCAAGTCGGAGGTGCTGAGGTCGGTGTCCTGAGACACGCCGGCCCGTTCTTTCTGTTTGTCGATCAATGCCTCGAAAGGGTCCGCCTCTTTGGCGGAGGCCGGTTTGAGGTCCATCACCACGTCGCCGTACATCTGAATAAAGCGCCGGTAGCTGTCCCAGGCGAAACGTTCGCTTCCCGCGGCGGCGGCTAGTCCTTTGACTGTGTCGTCGTTGAGGCCAAGGTTGAGAACCGTGTCCATCATCCCCGGCATCGACGCGCGCGCGCCGGAGCGGACCGAAACCAGCAAGGGATCGGCCGCGTCACCGAACTTCTTGTCCATGACTTTCTCGAGCCGGGCCAGATGCGAGGCTACTTCTTCGGCGAGACCCTTGGGGTAGCGTTCGGTGGTGGCGTCATAGGCGGTACACACCTCCGTGCTGATTGTGAATCCGGGCGGAACCGGCAATCCGAGGCCTGCCATTTCAGCTAGGTTGGCACCTTTACCGCCGAGAAGGTTGCGCATGCTTGCGTCGCCTTCCGCGCTGCCGCCGCCGAAGAAGAAAACTCTCTTAGCCGGACGCGAGGCCCGCTTGCCACTGTGTTTTTTTCTAGAAGCCATATCTCTTGCCGAATCCTCTGTATTGTTGTCTCTACGCAGTTGCCAAACATCGCCGCCGGCTGCTTATCACCGGCCGCTCCATTGTCTCGCTGCTTCTCGCATTGTCCATCACCGGCCACCTAGCATCAGCCGGCCATATGCTGGCTAGCCACCAACCACTTGCCAATCAGCCACCTGCCGACACTTGCCAACCAACCACTTGCCAATCAGCCACCTGCCGACACTTGCCAACCAACCACTTGCCAATCAGCCACCTGCCGGCACTTGCCAACCAACCACTTGCCAATCAGCCACTTGCCAATCAGCCACCGGCCGGCACTTGCCAACCAACCACCGGCCGCCTCGGGCGGGATCGAGCCGGGCCGTCCTTCGTGTCAGCCCCCGGGTGAAAGCTTGGGATAGGGCGGCGGCGGGGCGGTTTTCTCGACTACCACATCGAGTAGCTCTGAAATAGCGACGCGCT
>JAJRWY010000117.1 GCA_024276575.1 Candidatus Binatota bacterium | reverse complement strand
GTTCCCGGGCATGCGCAAGGCGCGGTTCAAGGATGCCGCTGCCGCTTTCGTCCGCTCGTCTGGGAAGTGCTGGGATGCCGCTGCCCCTTTCGCGTGCTCGCCAGTGGAGTGCTGGGATGCCGCTGCCCCTTTCGCGTGTTCGCCTGTGGAGTGCCGGGATACCGGCGCCGCTTTCGCGCGCTTGTCCGGGGAGTGGTTGGACGCCGCTGCCGCCTTGGCCCGCTTGCCTGCAGAGTAGTTCGCGGGTCCGCGGGCCGGGCCGGCGCCGGCAAGCAGTTCGATCTCGCCGGGCTTTACTCTCAGCGTCATTGACCCTACGCGTAGCTCGACCTCCTCGGCGCTTACCGCCAGGACTTCGCCGGTGGCTTGCAGTTTGGAAATTCTCACTCGCTCGCCGGGCCGAGCGGGGCGCTGCGGCACTTGCTGCCGCTTTGGCGGGTCCGGGAGATCGGCAGCGGGGCGGGCCTTCCGGATTGCCGCGCGGGCTGCCGTGGCTTGTTTCTCGCTGGGCTGTAAGCGCAAGGTTGTAAGCGCTTCACGCACTTCTCGTTCCGCCGCACGCAGGCGGTCGATGAAGTCTTTGGCTTCGGCTTCGGCTATTTCGCGGGCGCGGCGCTTGATCTGCCGCTCGCGCTCGGCGAGTAGGCTTTCGCGTTCGGCCAGCGAGGCGGCGGCCTGTTCGGCACGCCGCTTGGCGCTTTCGCTTCGTTCCCGTTCGGCGTCGAGCGCAGACAGCGCTTCATGCAGTGCCAGTTCGGCATCGCCCATCAAGGTTCGTGCCCTGGCGATCAGGGTTTCGTCGATGCCGGCGCGCGAAGCCGCGGCCAGCGCATAGCTCTCGCCGGCCATGCCGGGAACTATTCGATAGGTAGGTTTGCCCTCGCGATACTCGAGCGCCGCGATCTCCACGCGCGGGTCTTCGGCCGGCATGGCTTTTACTTGAGCGTAGTGAGTGGTGGCCACCACGCGTGCGCCACTGTCGGCGAAGTGTTCTATGAAAGCTCGGGCGAGCGCGCCTCCCTGGCTGGGATCGGTACCCGAGGCCAACTCATCGAGCAGTACCAAAGTGCCGGGTCCCGCGCTACTGAGCATCTCCCGAAGGGTTGCCAGATGGGCCGAGAAGCTCGAGAGACCTTCGTGCACGGTCTGCTGGTCGCCGATGTCGGCCAGCACTTCCGTAAACAGATCCACCCGGGATCCCGGCGCGGCAGGCACGAAGCAGCCGGCTCTTAGTAGCAAAGCGCATAGCCCGATCGTTTTCAGGGCAACGGTCTTGCCACCGGCGTTGGGTCCGGTAAGCAGCAGCACCGGCCGCTCGGCACTGAGTGAAAGATCGTTGGCGACTACCTCCTCGTCGCCGAGTGCCAGTACTGGATGGCGGGCCAGGCGCAGCTCTATTACGCCGTTGTTCCCCAGCAACGGCCTTACGGCATCGAGGTGCAGTGCGAAAGCGGCTCGCGCGCAAGCAAGGTCGATTGCGGTAGCAGCCTTCAACGCACGATCGAGGGCATCGGCGTGGCGTTTGAGCAAGCCGCCAAGCTCGGCACGGACGCGGCGTTCCTCGGCCCGCAACCCGGCCTCGGCGATACGCCACTGATTGCCCAGCGGTACGATCGACGAAGGCTCCAGGAACACGGTCTGTCCGCTTCGTGACGCGTCGTGAACTATTCCCAGGCCCAGGCCCTTGGCCTGGGCTTTTATGGGCAGGACGAAACGGCCCTCGCGCAAGGTGACGTAGCGGTCTTGCAACAGCTCCGCATACTCGGGGCTATCGAGCAACGACTCCATGAGTGAGCGTGTACGCCGCTCCAAAGCTGCCATGCGCCGGCGCAACTCACCGATGGCCGGGTAGGCCTTGCCGCAAAGCTCTCCGTGCTCGTCGAAAGCCGACTCGAAGGTGCTGCACAGTTCAGTGTCGAGATCGATCCCGGCGCCGAGTTCGAGTAGAGCCGGGGCGCTGGCGACATGCAGCCGCAGGAATCGTGCTAGAGCTGCCAGCGCCGCGATGGTTTCGCCGGCTGCACGCAGATCTTCCAACTCGAGCATGTCGCCGCGCGCGGCGGCCGCTAGGGCTTCGGTGATATCGCCGATTCCAGCCAGTGGCGGTGCGGCGGTCTGCGCGTCGCGCAACGCCAGGATTTCTTCGACGGCGTCGAAACACTGCTCGATGGCTTGCCGGTCGCGCAAGGGCTCGATTTGCCGCGACGCTTGGCGTCCGGCTGCCGTGCACGCATGGGAAGCCAGCTCGGCCGTCATGAAGGGCCAGTCCAGGGCCTCGAGGCTGCGCTTTTTCAGGTCCACGCTTTACCGCCTACGGCCCACGGCGGCCGCGGTCAAGTCATGGGAATGAGCATGGTAATGAGCCAGGGAATGAACACCGGGCGTCAATCCCGGGGCCAAGTTGGAGCAAGCGCTTGATTCGTGGTCTCTTCGGCGTACGAGACCGGTATCGCGATCCGTACAGAGTGGGCCGGCCGGGCCATTGACGGGAGGGTTTTCGATGTCTGATTCCAGCAAGAGCGACTGCAGCGCGAAGAATGGGCCGACCGCCGCCGAGGTGGGAAGTGCCGGCGGGCAGCGTGAGCAAGCAGGCGCGCCGGGTGGCCGCCCGGCTTTCGATTGGGCCGACCCCTTCTCGTTGGAAGACCAACTAAGCGATGAGGAACGGCTGGTACGCGACAGCGCTCGAAGCTATGCGCGCGGCCGGCTTCTCACCCGCGTTGTCGAAGCCAACCGTGAGGAGCGTTTAGACCGTGAGATAATGAACGAGATGGGCGCGCTGGGCCTGCTCGGCTGCACTTTGCCCGAGCGTTACGGTTGCGCGGGTGTCAACTATGTATGCTACGGGCTGGCGGCTCGGGAGATAGAGAGCGTGGACTCGGGTTATCGCTCGGCGATGAGCGTTCAATCATCGCTGGTGATGTATCCCATCTACGCCTATGGCAGCGAGGAGCAACGGCAAAAATACCTGCCTGGTCTCGCTTCGGGGGCCAAGGTCGGATGTTTCGGCCTCACTGAACCCGACCATGGCTCCGATCCCGGCTCGATGCAGACGCGTGCGCGTTACTCGGGAGGCTGCTATCGGCTGAGCGGCGCGAAGACCTGGATCACCAACTCACCGATTGCCGACGTTTTCGTGGTCTGGGCCAAGTCCGATGAGCATCAGGGTGCTATCCGCGGTTTCGTGCTCGAGAAGGGTATGGCCGGCCTGGATGCGCCCAAGATCGAGAACAAGCTGTCGCTGCGCGCTTCGATCACCGGAATGATACAGATGGACGAGGTCGAAGTGCCGGCTGGGAATCTGCTGCCGGGAGTCAGCGGCTTGAAAGGGCCTTTCGGTTGTCTGAACCGGGCGCGTTACGGCATCGCCTGGGGGGCGATGGGAGCGGCCGAGTTTTGCTGGAAGGCCGCGCGCGATTACACCCTGCAGCGCTCGCAGTTCGGGCGTCCGCTGGCTGCCAACCAGCTAATACAGAAAAAGCTCGCCGACATGCAAAGCGAGATCGCGTTGGGTTTGCAGGGGGCATTGCGCGCGGGACGCCTGATGGACCAGGGGCGCGCGGCTCCGGAGTTGATCAGCTTGGTCAAACGCAACAACTGCGGCAAGGCTCTCGATATTGCCCGTGCCGCCCGCGACATGCACGGCGCCAACGGAATTTCCGGCGAATACCATGTGATGCGCCACGTGATGAACCTGGAGACCGTCAATACCTACGAAGGCACGCACGATATCCACGCGTTGATTCTCGGCCGCGCTCAAACGGGCCTGCAGGCTTTCAGCGGCTAGGCGGCCCCAGCGCAGCAAGGGCAGGCCCTGCCCTCCGCACTGGCGGCCATTGGAATGGCCATCCCAATGGCCAATGTAGCTATGGCCTTAGCGGCTAGGCCCGGCTTTGAACTCCGCGCTGCTGGTCAATGGAGCTATGGCCTTTTAGCGGATAAGCGGTCCCGGGCATGCCGGCGTCAGCCTGCCCGCCCGGGTTGCGCTGCTTGCTTCAGTTGTTCTTGCGGCCGGAAATCCCCTTGGTGCCTTTACCGGTGGCGCGCGCTTTTTCCTTGGGACGCAAAGAGCGCACGGCTTTACCCGCCCGCCACATCTCCGAGTTGCCCAGTTCCGCAAGCTCGCGGTCGAGGCGCTCCTTGTAGTCCTTGCGGCCGCCGAGGGTCAGCACCCGCTTGGTTTCCTTGCCGGATTTAACCGACTTGTACAGGGTCTCGAACAGTGGTTTGACCGCCTTCTTGAACTTCGGCCGCCAGTCGAGCGCTCCGCGCTGGGCCGTGGCCGAGCAGTTGGCGAACATCCAGTCCATACCGTTCTCGTCGACTAGGCGAATTAAACTCTGAGTCAACTCTTCAACGGTTTCGTTGAAGGCTTCGCTAGGCGAGTGGCCGTGCTTGCGAAGGATCTCGTATTGAGCCTCCATCACGCCGGCCAGCGCGCCCATCAAAATTCCACGCTCACCGGTGAGGTCGCTGTAGACCTCGGACTCGAAAGTGGTGGGAAAGAGATAGCCGGAGCCGATGCCGATACCGATCGCCAGGCAGCGCTCTTCGGCGTTGCCGCTGGCGTCTTGGTGAACGGCGTAGCTGGAGTTGATGCCCGCACCCGAAAGGAAGTTGCGGCGCACGGAAGTCCCCGATCCCTTGGGGGCGACCATGATGACGTCGACGTCTTCGGGGGGTATGACCTTGGTCTGGTCACGGTAGACGATGGAGAAGCCGTGGGAGAAATACAGGGCGTCTCCGGGCGCGAGACACTTCTTGATGGCCGGCCAGATCGCCTTTTGGGCGGCGTCGGAAACCAGCATCTTGATGATGGTGCCGCGCTCGGCTGCTTCCTCGACGTCGAACAGCGTCTTGCCCGGCACCCAGCCGTCGGCTTTGGCGCGGTTCCAATCCTTACGAAAAGCCTTCGACTGCCCGATGATGACGTTGAAACCGTTGTCTTTGAGATTGAGCGCCTGGGCCGGGCCCTGCACCCCATAGCCGATTACCGCGATGGTTTCTTTTTTCAAAACCTTGCGGGCTCTGGCCATGGAGAACTCTTTGCGCGTAACAATTCTTTCTTTCGTACCACCAAAGTCGATGACTCCCATTTGCATGCCTCCTGTAAGTAGCTGTGCTGAAGTAGCTGTGTTGCGTCGATGCCGATGTGTCTTGCTATCGACGTGGTCTTAAAAGCGACGTAATCGCGTGCAAAACCGTTTCGCGGGCGATACTCCCGGTTTCGTTATCGGCGGTCAAGCGTATCAAGGCCCGCTTCACGGGCTTTTTGCCGTTTTCGACTCCTTTCTCCACTTTCAAGGTCGATTTCACGAAAATTGCGTAATAAACTCAGTTCCCTAAAGAAACGTATACCAGGAGACACACCGCACGGAGCCGGCACCGAGCCTGAGCCGAGCTAGCGCCGAGCCGGTACCGGGCCAGCACCGAGCCGGTACTGCGGTCGTGATCGACGGCCCGCAAGGCCGTTGGGATCATCACGGTGGCGGCAGCCGGGGTAGCGGCTGTGAGGTGGGGGCGGAAAGCCTGCGTGTAGCCTGGACTGTAGCGTGGCGTCGGAGGGATTTTGGATGGCACGATCGAGTTTCAAGGATATCGACTGCGCGGTGGCCCAGGCATTGGAGCAAGTGGGCGACGCATGGACCTTGCTTATTCTCAGAAGCGCTTTCATGGATGTGAGGCGTTTCGAGGATCTGCAGGAGCATCTCGGGATATCACGCAAGGTCTTGAGTGAGCGGCTAAAGCGAATGATTGGCCATGGGCTGATCGAGTACCGCAAACTGCCCGGCGACGGTCGGGCCAAGGAGTATCGTCTGACCGACAAAGGACGCGACTTGCACGTAGTCATCCTGGCGTTGATGGATTGGGGCGAAGCCTGGATGCCCAAGCGTTGGGGACGAAGGATAAGAGTGCTCGACCGTAGCAGCGGCGAGGAGCTGAGGCCGCTGAGGCCGCTTACTCGAAGTGGCAAGCCCGTGAGCCCGCGCAGCATCGTTTACGAAGCTGGCCCCGGTGCCGGCGAGGTGTTCTACGCCGCCGAGCAAATACGCGCCCGCCGTGCTTGACCTTGATCCGCAAATAATTCACGAGCGAAAATGCGTTGGAGTGCGTCGGCCATGGCCGCGCGGAGCGTAGCCAATCGTAGCTAATCTCGGCGGGTGTCAGTATGCCCCGGAGGGCGTGTTCCAGCATGAGTGGGAGGCGGTTTGCGCCATGAATTGTTGTCTGATCAAGGTAACCCCACGGCTTGCATGAACAATGCGGGGCTGGCCGTGTGTGCTGTGGCCGGAGGCGATGGCCGGGGTCCGTGGCCGCGTCCTATTGCTGGGGCGCAGAGTTCAAAGGCGCCTACGGCCGGGTGGCAACGAAAGGATAGCAGATGCCGCGTGAGGCGCGCATGCGAGGAATACGATGAGCAAGAACAAACCCGGTTCGGCAGTGGTTGTGGGTGTGGGCGCACGAAAGGGGCTCGGTGCGGCTTTGTGCCGGCGCTTCGGTGGCGAGGGGCTGCATGTGTTTGCGGCCGGCCGTAGCCAGGACAAGCTCGACCTCGTAGTCGAAGAAATCATGGATGCGGGTGGTTGGGCGACCGCGGTAGTGGCCGATGCCAGCAGCGAGGATGATGTCAAATCGCTATTTTCCCGGGTAGCATCTGATGGCCCGGTGCTCGAAGTGGCCGCCTACAATGCCGGCAACAATCGCTGGGCTCCCTTGCTGGACACAGATGCCGGGTTGTTCGAGGACTTATGGCGGGTTTGCTGTCTCGGCGGTTTCTTGGTCGGCCGCGAGGCGGCGCGCCGTATGGTCAAGAAGGGCCGGGGTTCGATACTGTTTACCGGCGCCACCGCCTCGTTGCGGGGACGGCCGCCTTTTGCCGCCTTCGCCTCGGCCAAGGCGGGCTTGCGTATCCTGGTGCAGGCGATGGCTCGCGAATTCGGGCCCCAGGGCCTGCATGTGGCCCATGTGGTCATCGACGGGGTCATCGACGGCGACGTGATACGCCGCAGGATGCCGGACTACGCCGAATCGAAAGGCGCGGACGGACTCTTGGACGTCGATGCCATTGCCGAGGAGTTCTGGAAGCTTCACTGCCAGCATCCTACGACCTGGACCCAAGAACTCGACTTACGGCCTTTCAAGGAGGCGTTTTGACCCCGGCCCTTTCGTTGCCATCGGCACGGGCCGTAGCCCCGGCGCTGCGACGCACTAGATGAGGTGATCCATGAGCAAGCCGTCAACGTCTCTTGAACAGCGCGACATCCGCTCGGTGCTGCATCCGGCCACCGATCTCGAGTTGCATCGCGAACAGGGGCCGATGGTGATCAAGCGCGGCAAGGGCGTGCGTGTCTGGGACGACCGGGGCAAAGAATACATCGAAGCCATGGCCGGGCTGTGGTGCACAGCCCTTGGATACGGTGTCGAGGAGCTTGCCGAGACTGCCTACCGTCAGATGAAGACCTTGGCTTTCGGCCAACTCTTCGTCGGTAAGAGCAATGAGCCCGCCATCGTATTGTCGGAGAAGCTCTTGGAGATGATGCCGATGGAATGCTCGAAGGTATTCCTCGGCAACTCCGGCTCCGACGCCAACGATACGCAGTTGAAGCTCCTATGGTATTACAACAACGCGATCGGTCGGCCGCGCAAGAAGAAGGTGATCTCGCGCCTGCGTGCCTATCACGGGGTAACCGTGGCGGCGGCAAGCTTGACCGGGATTCCGGTGTTCCACGCCGATTTCGATTTGCCCATTCCCAATATCTTGCACACCGACTGTCCCCACTACTACTCCGGCGCAGAGCCCGGGGAGAGCGAGGAAGAGTTTGCGTCGCGCCTAGCTGCCAATCTCGAGCGGCTGATACTGGATGAGGATCCCGACACGGTTGCGGCTTTCATTGCGGAGCCGGTCATAGGCGGTGGGGGATTGCTGGTTCCGCCGCGCGGCTATTTCGAGAAAGTGCAGGCGGTGCTCGCCAAGTACGATGTCTTGCTGATCGACGACGAGGTGATCTGCGGCTTCGGCCGTACCGGAGAGCTGTGGGGCGCCGAGAGTTTCAATATGAAGCCTCACACCATGTCGGTGGCTAAGGCCTTGTCGTCGGCCTACCTCCCCATCAGCGCGGTGATGGTTCCCGAGTTCATGTATGAGCCGATGGCGCAGTCGAGCCACCGCCATGGCACCTTCGGGCACGGCTACACTTACTCCGGCCATCCGGTTGCCGCTGCGGTCGCGGTTCGCAATCTGGAGCTGATGGAAGAGTGGAAGGTCCTCGAGCATGTGCGCGCGGTGAGTCCGCATTTCCAAAAGTGTTTGAACGCTCTGGCCGGCCACCCCTTGGTCGGGGAAGTGCGCGGTGTGGGCCTGATGGGGGCTTGCGAGCTGGTCAAGGACAAGCGCAGCAAGCAAAGCTTCGATGCCTCGCAGCGGGTCGCGCAACGCCTGCAATTGCGCTGTGAGAGCAACGGCTTGATCGTGCGAGCCCTGGGCGAGGCGGTGGCGATGGCTCCGCCCTTGATCATCAAGGAAGACGAGATCAGCGAAATCTTTGCGCGTCTGGGCAAATCGCTCGACGAGATACTCGAAGAGCTGCACAAGGAAGGATTGTTGACCGGTTAGTGCCTGTCGGACTTTGGCGAAGAGCACCCGCTTCTACTGAAAACGCGATCTTCGAGCTAAATAGGCTAACGCTACCGCAATGATGTAAACGGATTACGGCGCTCGAAGCCGCTTGGTTCCACAGACTCTTAGCGCTCTTAGCGTCCGGAGTATTCGCGAACGGGCTATAAGGCATCCGGCGCGCGGAAGTCGAGAGCAAGGAGAACTCTCGTGTAAGAATTCTAAATCGTGTTAGCGGCTATCGCTGTCTCCGTTGTTGCCACCGCGGTTGCCGTTGCCGCCGCCAAAGTAGCTATCTC
>JAJRWY010000116.1 GCA_024276575.1 Candidatus Binatota bacterium | reverse complement strand
TGCACAACTGCCAGATGGCCGATCACGACAATCTGAGCAGCGCACTGTTCAGCCCCACGGAGGACGATTTCTAGATCTATCTAAGGGGTCTCTAAGGGGTCAAGTCGCGGCTTTCGACTTCTCTCGCCCGGGTTGCGAAGCCGTTTGGTGGAGAGAAGTCGAAAGCCGCGACTTGACCCCTTCTTCTACCCCAACCGTTCGATGATCTCGCGAACGAATCGTAGCGCCTCTTCGTGGGGTATGGCCGCGTCGCCGTCGAAATCGGCATACACTTGGTCCAAAGTCCGCGAGGCCACTTCCGCGGGCGGCAGCACGGCTTGGCGGTCGATGTATCCTTCAGCCTCGAGATATGCACGCAGTTCTTCTTTGGTGGTCTTGTGCACGCCTTTGGTAAGCGGCGTTCCGCCTTCCTCGATAGCCGCCATGAAAGCCTCGGCATCGCCGCCGAGTTGTTCCGCAAGCTCGACGAAACGATCACGAAAGGTCTTCGAGACCGCGCCGCTGCTATCGATCGCTTCGGCGTCAACGGGCCGGCCGCGCCCGATGGCGCGGTTCTCGTACACCCGGCGCACACACGCGCAGCGGAAATCCAGACGCTTACGAAGCTCCTCATCCACGAAACGCCCGGCCCGGCCACCACGCGAGAACGACTCCCACTGCCCAACGGCACTCAGTTCGAACTCCTTTATCAGTTCGTACAAAGCGTCGAGGTCGTCGGCCAGTAGGTAGAACAAGTGGAGGGTCCCCGGCGGCGCGCAGGGATCGGCCGGCCCCACTTTCAACGCTACGGCGTACTCCTGAGCACTCTTGCCCGCAGGCGTGGGCACCTCCCTGCGAGGGAGGACGGCGAGGCGTTGCGGACTTATCACCGCCGTTTGCCCGGCACGAAGGCTCGCTAGGTCCTCTACTATCTTCAGGCGCGACTTCGGCTTGTCGCTGCAGATGCTCTCCCAATGCGACGCGTCGGCAGGGTTCGAGGTCATGTAGAACACTTGGCGGCCCTCGGCCGCGAGCATGCACAGGCTCTGCGCCACTGCACGAAAACGTTCGGGGTCGGCCGTGCTCAAAGCTTCATCAAGAAAGATCGGAATGCTCACGCCGCCGCTTTCCGCTTGCAGCGCAAACGCCAAGCGCACCGCAAGGAGCAACTGCACGCGGGTACCGTCGGAGAGCTCGGAGAGCGCCAAGCCTTTGTTCGTGGAGGTATCCTTCGCGTAGAATCTGGCATCACCGCTCCCGCTTACGCGCAACTCGTAGCGATTACGCGTGAACGCAGCGAAGTACTCTGCCGCCTTCTCGAGCACCGGCGGGCGGCCTTCGCTTTCGTGCTCCGCGAGCACTGAATCGATCAAGAAGCGCGCCGCTGCCCGTGTCAGCGAATCTTCTACACAGTCTGCGAGTTGGTGCCGCACCCGCTCCTCTTCCGCAATCGCCTCTTCAAGCTCGCTATCCTCCTCCGCACTGCGGATGCGCTGCTTTATCGTGGTGATCTCTTCCAAGATCTTCTCCAGGCCGCCGGCCTGTTGCTCCGCCTGGCGCAAACGTTCTTCGAGTTCGTCGACCCGCAACTCGAGAAGACCGGGGTAGCCTTCGAGTTTACGCTGCACCTTTTCTATAGAGGCGCAAAGCTCCTTCTTTTCGTCGCACAAGGCCGAATAGTCGTCGAGCGAAGCCAGGAGTTCATCAAGCCCCCGGCGATCGCCGTCTTCCAGGCCGCAGCGTAAGAACTGCTTCCGGCGCTTCTCGAGCTGCCGGCCGCAGTCTTTCTCGGCTTCCGAAAGCTCACGCTGCGCGTCATCGAAATCACGCACGGCCAAGCGATGCTCATCGGCACGTGAGCGTAAGTCGAGGAGAGCGGCGGACGCTTCTGCATAGTCCGCATTCTCGTCGTAGCCGAAACGCGAAAGCAGCGTGTTCAAAGTCTCGAGTAGCGAGGAGTATCGCGCCGCGGCTTGTTCCCGCGCAGCGGACGCCGCCGCCAGCTCCTGCTCCGCAACACAAAGATCACGGATGCGGCGGGCCAACTCCAAGAGGGTCAACTCTCCCCCGGCATCGATGCCTAGTTGCTCTTGAAGCTCGGTCCTGCTGGCTTCCCATTCCCTGAGTTCCCGTTCGAACTGAGCACGCTCCGCAAGTCGCGACTCATACTCCGTAAGCTTGCTCGCGCGCGCAAGAGCCGCCGCACGGCGGCCTTCGATGTCGCGGAGCAACTCACGCACGGACTCGAAGTTCCACTGTCTCGGCGCACCGAACCCCGTCTCCACGAATTTGCGAACATGCGCCTCTAGTGCGCTGCTCGCGCGCGGTTTGAGCATTACGACCAACAGCCACGCCAAGCCGAAACCCGCCCCCCCAGCCGCAAGCGACAGAAAGTAAGGCTGCGGATCCCAAGCCAAGTACAGCCCCGACGCTGCGACAGCCACCGTACAAGCTACCGCCGGAATCCATACGGGAAGCCGGTAGGGCATAATCCGCGGCTCGGACAGCCAGTCGCGCAAACGCTCCGCAGCCTGGCCCAACCGCTCCGCGTCAGCCCGCACTGTCGCGGCAGTCACTTCCACCGCCGAACCGGCCCGGACTCCGGCCTCGGACGCTGCCCCCGTTCCCGTCTCTGTCGATGTTTGCGCGGCCGGAGATGTTTGCTCTTCCGTCGGCGCTACGCCTGCTTCACTGGCGAGGACCGCGATTCTCGCATCCCGGGCCGCACCTTCCGCTTTGATGCGTACGGATGCGTTCAGCAACTTCTCGAGCCGGTCGAGCGAAGCAGCGCTGATGTCGGGAAGCCGCGGGTCCGCCCCCATCTCTCCGAGTAGTGCCCGGGCCTTTTCCAAGCTCGTACGCGCTTCTGCTACGCGTGTATCCGCTTCCCCAAGTTCGCGCTCGGCATCTCTGAGCATGCTCACTCGAGTGTCGGCTTCCGTCAATTGCTCCGGACCCGGAGTATCCCAACTTCGCGGCGCCGAAACATCGGCGTTCGATTCCGCAAACCCCGCTTTCTCGATGCGGGCGACGGCCTCATCTATTCGCCGCCGTGCCGCGCTCGCTTTCTCCTGCGCCTTGGCCAAGTCGGACTCGATCTCGTCAAGAGTCTTCCCTTCGTCCCCACGGATGTCAGCCATAGCTGCGGAGAACTCACTCAGTGCAGACTCGACCTGATCAAGCTGTGCTCTCTCTGCGGCAAGATCGACGGCCGATTGCAGCCGTGCCAACTCGGAGGAAGCCTCTCTCGCCTCGCGTTCTTGGCGACGCAAGTCTTGCAAGCGGTCTTCCTCTTCGGCCAGCGCGCGCACCTCGCTTTCCGCTTTGGCGATGCGCTTACGGGCCCTGGTCAAATTACCGACTTTGGATTTTTCCTCCCGCGTTTTGGTTTTGAAGCGATCTTCGGCCAAAGCTTCGAGGTCGTAGCCGCCCGACATCTGCCGCCGTATGTCCCTGGCAAGTTCCTCGTCGGCCTGATTCGCGCTACCCAACAGATCCCTGACGCCCAGTGTGTAACAGGAGGCAAGATGAGCCGGCGGCACTTGCGGCGCCTCGACGTCCTCGCCGTCTCGTTGCCAGCGGGTAGAGTCGCGGCGAAGCTCGGCGCGAAGAACGACTGTGCCGGCATCGAGCGCTTCGCACCAAAGGCTGTCGATTTCGACGTAGTCGGGAGCCAATTCCCGCGGCCACAGGACCGCGGATACGGCCCGGCAGATCGAAGTCTTACCGGAGGCATTGGGGCCGACGATAACGTTGATACCACCGGAAAAGTCGCCGATCTCGAAGGGCGACTCGATCCCCGGAAGCCTCAGGAGTTTTATCTCCGATAACTTCACGAGGCGCGCTCCCTGTCAGAGTCCTTCTGCGACAGGAGTTCGTCGAGCAACGCTAAGCCTGCCCGCAATAAGCGCTCGCGGCCGGGGGAAACGTCGAATTCGTCGCCCGGCCCGCCGAGTTCGCGCAAGAACGAAACAGCCTTGTCCGTATAAGACGCCGATTGCTCGATCAGACGCTCCGCGGCCGCACCACCTTGCTGCAGAGCCAGCAGGCGGCGGGCAAGAAGCGCCGGCGGGTCGGACCCTGCGGCGATGCTCTCGAGGTCGAGACTCGGGCGGGCAGCGTCGATGACCTTCTCGACAAAGTACGTCGTCTCGTCCCGCCGAAGTTGCTGATACAAGGCGTCGGCCGCCGCAGAATCGCGGCCGGCTTCCAGACACGCGCGCAAGGCAGAATAGGCGGGACCCTGGCCGCACAGACGAATACGGCAAGCTACCGCCCGGGGCCGGTAGCATTCCGCCGCCAAACTTTCGTGAACGGAGTTCAACGCCGAAGTGACCGCCGCTGCGATCTCGTCTTCGATATCCACCGTTTCCGCCGGCGGGTCTTCCCCGTCGTCCCGCGTTGCAGAAACGCCGATAGCGGAAATATCGAGATCCACCTCCTCCCAGCGTATCGGCGCAAGCGGGATCTGCTCCATGTCCACTGCGCCATGGCCCGATACACGCGCCAGCCAGGGGCCGTGGCGGCCCGGCTCGCCGGCATCCAGGCCCACCAGTGAGCCGAGATAACCAAGTGGCCGCGTTCCCGATAGATCGCCGGGCTTGTGGATATGGCCCAGTATCCACGCATCGCCCGGCGCCGCCCTCAGATCCTCGCGCGAAACCGGAGCATAGTCGCTCTTGCGGCTGTCAAGGTCGCAGTGAAGGACCCCTATCGTGGCCGCTGCCTCCGTTGTTTCCGGCCGTTCCGGCGGTTCCGGCGGTTCCGGCGGTTCCGGAAGTTTCGGTTGTTCCGGTTGTTCCGGCTGTTCTGCGGACGACGTGGCCGTCGAGAATGTCGCTAGGTCGATGACTTTCGACACCGGCAAGTCCGGAGATTCCAACAAAGAAGACACGGGATTGATCCGCGCGCGCCTGCCCTGGAAAGACCACCCCAGCAAACGCAACCGCAAGCGCCGCCCGGGCGCGACAGTTGCGGTTGCAGCCTCGGCCGCAGCTTCGGCCGTAGCTTCATCCGTAGCTTCGCCGGTAGTCTCGGCCGCAGCCCCGTCCGTAGCTTCGGCCGCAGCCTCGTCCGCAGCCCCGCGGGGCGCCTTGGCCAACTCCAGCGCCTCCCACTTGCTACCCTTGCCCAGCAAATGGAAACCCTCGAGGCGCGAAGCCAAACGCGGCAACGCCACTCCGTCGTGATTTCCCGCTACGCCCACCACGGCGATACCGGCGGCATTCAGATCGCGAACTCCCTTCTCCAAATAACCGTAGGCTTTGAAGCGATCATCGAGGCTCTCGACCACGTCGCCGGCCAAAACTACGGCATCGACGTCGTTATCGAGCGCCCAGTTCACCGTCAATCGCCAAGCGGCGTCTGAGCCCAGCTCGGAGATCTGCAACTCGCTGTCGTCGCCAAGCAGCTCGGCGACCCTGCCCGGCCGCCTGCCAAGATGGATGTCACCGACGCACAAAAGTCTAAAGACTTCATGGTCCCGGGCTCTTCGCTGCTCCTTTGTCACATCTGTCACATCAGTCACCACGCCGGCATTATTCATGAAAGCTCGTCGCAAGAGTCGCTTCCGTCGATCTCTGCTGCACCCTCTGCAGCACTCTCTGCTACGTTCGCTGTTGCGTCCTCTGTCGCGTCCGCTGTTATACCCTCTGTTACGCCAAGCGGTGCCATCGACGAAATCGCGCCCGTCGGCCAGGATTCACGAAACGGACGAAACAGTTCACCAAACACGAGACCTTCCTTCCCCCTCTCAGGTTCCCTCCTCGTTACTATTAGCCCATCCGTTCACCAAACGTTGCTCTGCGCACGCATTCCACCGTTCAGTGTTCTCCGGCCCACCTGTTCCCGGCCCTTTTTGTTCCCGGGTTTCTCTACTTTGGGGTTCCTCCGTGCTCTCCCCTCTCGGTTCGCAGGCCTCTCTAGTTCGCGGCTTTCTCCGTTTACGGGTTTCTCTGTTCGCGGGTTTCTCTGTTTGCGGCTTGGACCTTTTCTTTGCCACCTCGAGGAGTCTAAGACCCGGACTGGGTCAAAAGCTGAGCCACCGCGGGTCAGGGCGGCGAAAAATCGAGACAATTTCAGCGAAATATCGGCAAGCAATCGGCACAAGATAACAAGAGTGTAATACTCGTCAGCTATATGTAGACGATACAATGTTTGGTTGTCTCCCTACACTGAAAGTCTCGAAGGGCCCGGGGGCGCGGATCCTGCCATGGCTGATGAGATTGCCGGTGGCGGCCGCCGTAGTGGGCACTGCTTGGTTGTCGCTTTACATGCTCATCACTTGGCTAGCGCTCCCCCGGCTCGCCACGGACTTCTACGGCGGCATGCCGGCGGACTTGGTGCGGGCCAAGCAATCCTCGCTCGGGATAAAGGTGGCGGCAGGCCCTACTTGGGTTCACCTGGCTTGGCTGGCCGACCCTGAACGCGAACGTTACCTGGTTTACTCGACCTCCATAGAAGACAAGCCGCCGGTAAAGTCGGCAGCCGGGGCCGTTGCTGCCGAGCCACAACCGGGGGCTTCACTTCAGCAATGGGCGATAGTGGATGAGGCGAGCTTCGGGTCCTCTCTTATCAAAGGATTGTCACCGCAGTCGCGATACCGTTTCAAAGTAGTTTCGGTAGCGCGAGACGATTCAATCCGGCGTACACTTGGCGTTGTTGTGGTGGCCACGAGTGAAGCAGCCGGGCCCGTCGCGCGTCCGGTGATCGCCTCGCCGTGGCGCCCGCTGTTTCGTCCGCATCGAGCCGGCAACTACGTCAACGACCACACGTTGTTTCGCGACGCGCACGGATGCTGGCGGCTTTGGGGAATTACCGGCCCGGGCAAGGGTGACTACAGTCGCGAAACACTCTTCGCCCAAGGGTGGATGCCCTGCGGCGGAACCACGGACGCTAGCGCCGGCGCTAACCCCGGCCTTGACAGCGCGGAGATGATCGAAGCCGAACCGATAGCGGACTACGGAGAAATCGCCTGGGCACCGCACGTGCTGCGCGAGCCCGGCGGCACATATCACGCATTCTGGTCGCCTCACCGTGCACCCCACGCCGTCTCGCGCGACGGAATCACATGGCGCCGCGTCGGCGATGCCATCGAGCGCCCCTTCGGCTGGTTCTTCCGCGATCCCATGCTGTTCGAGGCCGCGCCGGGGCAGTGGCTCATGTACGTGAGCGCGCGAGGTTGGTACTTTTCGCGCATCGACGTCTACCAATCCTTCGATCTGGACAACTGGCAGTTCATCCGCTCGGCTTGGACTTCGAGCTGGGGCAGCGAGCGCAATGCCGTCGTCGGCTCGGCCGAGTCGCCCTTCGTGATGGCGCACGACGGCAATTACTACCTGTCGATCACCTACAACAACGAATCCGGACTGATCGCACCCATTGCTCTGGCTTTGGGATACTGGGTCGGTGGCGGCGACTCCTACAACGATACTTTGATATTCGCGTCCGACAATCCTTACGAATTCGGCGAATATCGCGGTAGCCGCATTGTGGACGGGGCCGGAGAGGCGGCGGCTACCGGCGCTTCCATGCTAAGCACGCGCGGGAGCGGCCCCGCCGTGCCGCTGGCACGGCTCCAAACCCATGCCCCGGAATACGTTCATGATGAAGCCACCGGGCGTTGGTACGTGACGAGTTGCGGCTGGCCCTTGGCGGCAACGCTGAGCACGGGGGAAGTCATAGTCGCCCGGCTGCGGTGGGAAACCGGGGCCGTGCCGGTGCCGGCTCGTTAGCGGCATGGCCGGCCGCAGGCGCCGGGCTCGCCTCCAGGCGCCAGCGTGGTGTCCGGGCGCCGGCGTGGTTTCTAGGCACCGGCGGGCAACAGGGACGAAGCTGCCGCTAAGCGAGCAAGGGGTTGAGTACTGTTAACCCGCTAAAGCGGGAGAAATCGCGATCCGCCGCGCGCAAAGCACGAAGCGTAAACTATCGATTTCAGCCCGGTAATCGTGCCACTAAGGCGGCAAAACAGCCAAAGTTGACTCACGCACTCCAGAGTTATCAGTGGCTTACGGCGTTGCGCCGTGGTCCGACCCGGCACTGATGAGTTAACCTTGATCAAGCAGGGGCACAGGTTGATTATGGCCTGCCGTGGAGCGTATCGCGTGCCGGCGTTTGCGCGGGATTTCTTCTCGAGGAGTTCTGTAATCGCACGGTCGCGGTCTCTACGCGCCTTCGCCGCAGTCACGGCGTGTGCGCCAGAAGCGAGGCGCCCCTGCCGAGAGGGAGTTCCGCAGTTGCAGCGCGTAGGCTGCAGCGACGGGCTCGCCCGTCACGCTGTTGCGATAGACGGCCCGGGGCCACGCCAGTGAATAGTTCACCGATACCTCAAACAAAGGAGTTACTTGATGCCGGCACTATTGTTCGAGAAGCAAGGAAACATCGCGTTGATAACCTTGAACCGCCCGGAGGTGCGCAACGCGGTGAATCCCGAGCTTGCGATCCGTCTCTGCGATGCTTGGGACGAAGTTCGCAACGATCCCGAGATTCGCTGCGCGGTGGTTACCGGCGCCGGTGACGCTTTTTGCGCGGGCGCGGATCTCAAGCTGCTGATCCCGCTGATCACCGGCGCGCGTAAGCCCGAAGATGAGTGGGACGAAAAACTTGTGGCCCGTCCCCAGGCCGGCGGCGAGGCTTGGTTGCGCGACAACGACCCGGAGAAACCCATAGTCGCTGCGATCAACGGCGTATGTATAGCGGGCGGCCTCGAGCTGACCTGTTCCACCGACATTCGCGTCGCGGCGGACGACGCGATCTTCGCCTTGCAAGAAGCCAAGTGGGGTCTGTTCCCGCTGGCCGCTTCAACCATACATCTACCGTGGACGGTGCCTTTCCGCGCGCGATGGAGATCGCCCTTACTGCGCGGCAGTTCAGCGCGGCCGAAGCCTACGAGTGGGGTTTGCTCAACAAAGTCGTACCGCGCAGCCAAGTGCTCGCCGAAGCAATGCGCTACGCGGAAATGATCGCCGAGAACGCGCCTCTGTCCACCAAATCCATTCGCAAAGCCATCCGCAGCTTCATCGGACTGACCGAAGAAGAAGCGCTACCCTTGGAAAATAAGATCGGCTTCCCCTGCTTCTTGTCCGAGGATGCCAAAGAGGGGCCGCGTGCCTTCAAAGAGAAACGCAAACCGAACTTCAAGGGCAAGTAAGAAGATAACGCAGCGGCGGCTCGCAGGGCCGCAACATCGGCCGGCGCCGCGACAACCGAAGCCTCGGTGGCAGCACCCGCGACAACCGGAGCATCGGTGGCAGTACCCGCGACAACCGGAGCATCGGTGGCAGCACCCGCGGCAACCGAAGCATCGGTGGCAGCACCCGCGACAGCCGGAGCCTCGGTGGCCGCACCCGCGGCAGCCGGAGCATCGGCGGCCGCACCCGCGACGGCCGGCGAAGGAGGATTCCGTGATGAGCAACTATCAATTCGCATGGGGGAAAGACGGAGCCTTCATGGCCGAGCAAGTGCCGGTGCGCGAGCTTGCCGGAACCTACGGCAGCCCGCTACACGTCATTTCCCAAACCCAACTGCTCTCGAACTTGAAATGCCTGCAGGAATCCTTTGCCCGCGGCTGGCAGGGCGAAGTGCGAGTGCTGCCGGCGATCAAGAGCAACACGTCCTTCGCTCTATGCCGTGCACTGGCCCGCCACACCGACGGCTGTGACCTGTTTAGCGAAGGCGAACTCAAAGCGGCGCTCGAAGCCGGTTTCGATCCGGCCAAGCTTTCCCTCAACGGCAACAACAAGCTCGGCGCCGACCTTTCCTTCCTCGAATTCGCGATCGAGCGCGGCGTACGGCTCACCCTGGACGACCGCGCCGAATTCGCACCCATCGAGGCCATCGCGCGTAAACTCGGTAAGAAAGCATTGATACGGCTTCGCGTCAGGCCGAGCTTCCCGGCCATGAACGCGCCGACGGAGTTTTTCCTGGAAGCCCCACTGAACAGCGAAATCGCCACGCAGATCTACAAAGCCGGAATCCCCACCGAAGATCTGATCCCACTGGGCCGCCAAGCAATCGCCTCCGAGCATGTGGACTTCAGCGGCTTGCATCTGCACTTGGGCCGCCATCGCGCGGAGTTGGAGTTTTGGGAGGAAGTAATGTCGGGCTACGCGCGCTTGATCGCCGAGTTGCAGCGCGAGTGGCGCTGCTGGCAACCGCGCGAACTCGACATCGGCGGCGGCTACGCCCAGCACTTGGACCCGATGCGGCAGTTCGCCCAGCACCGCAAGCAGGCTCGCGAGATGAAAGTACTGTCGCTGCTCATGAAGGCTGCGGGGCTGGCGGGTGAATCCGTGCGCTACGCTCTACTCGCCAAGCTGATGGAGGCTTCGCACAAGCCTTTGCTTTCCAAACCGGGGCCCGACCTGGAACACGACGAGTCGCCAAGCCTGCAGCAGTACGGGCAATGCGGCGCAGCGCTGCGCCGGGCGCTTGCGCGCGAAGGAATCGACAACCGCGGCATCTGCCTGGAGTTGGAACCGGGACGCGGCTTGTTCGGCAGCGCCGCCATCCACCTTTGCCGCGTGAGTTTCATCAAGAGACAGAGCAAGCCCTTTCGCTGGGCCTGGGCGGTAACCG
This sequence comes from Candidatus Binatota bacterium, assembly GCA_024276575.1. Lineage (GTDB taxonomy): Bacteria > Desulfobacterota > Binatia > UBA1149 > CAITLU01 > JAJRWY01. The sequence continues at coordinate 6,841 of JAJRWY010000116.1, read as the reverse complement.
ACACGACCGAGTGCTGGCTGAGCGGCGGCGGCCACGAGGCCAACCATCCCTATGTGGTCGACGGCAAACCCATCGACCGCTACCGGCCGGCACAGCGCATGATCGCCGACATCGCCGGTAAAAGCTGCGGACCCGACCGCATCATCGGCGACGCCTGTCTGCCCGGCGACCTCGAAGCCGGCGACCTACTGGTACTCGTGGGCACCGGTGCCTATCAAGAAATGCGCTCGTCGAATTTCAACTCCATGGGCCGGCCGGCCACGGTACTGGTCGACGGCGACCGCCACGCTTTGATACGGCGGCGCGAAAGCATCGACGACGTGTTCGACCGAGAACTCATTGCTCCCTGGCTGCAATAGGAGACAGCGTAAGCGCCGTAACCCGCATTATTCGTAAAAATACCGGTGATGAACAATTGTTCATCACCGCTGAACGCCTCCCTAGTGACGATTGACGACCGAGAACTGCTGAACGCCTCGGCAGTGACGGTTGATGACCAAGAACTACGGAGGACACAAAAGTGCAAAGGTTCCGCAGAAACGAGAAGAATCGAGATTGCCGATTTCCCACCGGCGTTAGTAATTATTCCCATCTACTCAAAGCCCATTTGCTCAAAGCCCATTTACTCAAAGCGTCGGCCGCCGGCCTCGCAAGCCTCGCGATGTTCCTTGCCGGCCCTGGCGAAGCCACGGCTGCCACCGTAACGAAACTCAACCAGGCACTGGTGAGCGGCGGCAACGTAAGCAGCTTCAAAGTAACCGGGGACGGCACCTACGTCCTCTTCTCGGCCGATGCTGAAACCGACGGCGTCGATGAACTCTACAGCGTAGCGCGCAGTGGCGGCACAGCAGTGAAACTCAGCCGCAGCTTGACGCCTCCGGAAATGATCCCGCAGTTTTGGATAAGCCCCGATTACTCACGGGTGATTTATGCAGTGGAAGGTTCCGTCTCCGAGCTGATCAGCATCCCGGTAGGCGGCGGCAGCGGCACCGTCTTGGACTCCGGCAACGTTGCCGATTTCATGGGCATAAGCGCCGATTCGTCGCTGGTGGTCTACAGGGAGTACCCGGTGCTGCCCGGCCCCGCCGAGATGTACAGCATTCCGATCGGCGGCGGCAGCGCCACACTGCTCAGCCAGGGGAGCGCAACCGGCGCGGGTGCAATCAACGCTTCACTCACACCCGACGGCGCAACTGTTTTGTTTACCTACCAGGCAAGCAGCGGCGGCCCTACCGAACTCTACAAGGCACCGATCGGCGGTGGATCGATAGTAAAACTCAGTGGAACGCTTCCGGCGGGCTATGACGTGGGCCTTGCGTTCTTCGCCAGCGACGACTCGAGCCGGGCTTTCTTCACGGTGAACAACAATTTCGGCCTCAACACCTACTCCTACTATAGCGCCCCATTGGCGGGAGGAGCCTTGGTCGATCTCGCCCCGACAATGACCAGCTTCTACTCGGATTACTTCTGGCTGATGGACTCGGGCAACACCTTCGCCTTTTCCGCCGGGGACGGCAGTTTCACGCAAGGAGAGATCTATACGGTGCCGGTTACCGGCGGGAGCCTGACCAAGATAAGCGGTACGCCCGACCCGAGCGCGGCTGTGGTGAACCCCTACTCCATCGCCGTCTCCCCCGATTTGTCCACCACGGTTTTCCGCAGCGACCTGCTCACGCCCGGCACCTACGAACTGTTCGCCGCTCAAAGCGGTGGCGGTACCCCGGTCAGGCTCAATTCGGCGTTGGCACCCGGCGGAACTCTGCTCGGGCGCCCGCTCATCAGTCCGGACTCCAGTATCGTGGCTTACGATGCCGAACAGGACGGCCCGCCCTTTACCAATATGTACGCATCGGCGATCGACGGCGCTTGGAATCTGCAACTAAGCGCCCCTTTCACCGGAACCGTAGGTGTCGTAAGCAGTGACAAGAAGTTCAGCGGTGATTCCCAATGGCTCGGATTCCTGCGCAGCGACGCTACGAACCTGGATCTGAAGATAGTGCCCGCGACCGGGGGAGACGAGATCACCGCCAGCGCGCCGCTGGCATCCGTCAACTCGTGGTTCTACGAGTTCGAGCTGGCCGGCGACGCATCTTGGGCAGTGTACCGGGCCGAGCAAGACACTGAGGGCACGGCTGAATTGTACTTCTCCAACATCTCTGGGCCTTGCGCGCCGGCGGCGCGGCTGACCTGTTCTACTTCGAAGAAAGACATTTTCAAGATCAGGTACGCGGGAGCTTCGAGCACCAAGAACAAGTTACTGTTCAAAAGCATCGGCCTGAGCCAAGAAACGCTGACCAGCGACTTCGGCGACCCAACCGGCACGGGACAAACGTTCACTTTATGCCTATACGATGCCGACACCGGCGGCAGCCTGTACTCTTTCGACATGGAGGTCCCCGGCGGCGGCTCTTGTGCGGGCAAACCCTGCTGGTCGGCTTCATCGAGGGGCTTCAAATTCAAAGACAAAACCAAAGTGCCGCTCAATGACGGCGCAAAAACCATAGCACTCACCGCGGGAGCTGCCGGACGCGGCAAGATCGCGCTGAAAGCCTCGAGTTCGAACCTGCCCCTGCCGGCGCCGAACTTGCCGTCCTTCTTCAACGCCAACCCCACGGTAATGGTGCAACTGAACGAATCGAGTACCGGCAACTGCTGGGAGGCGCTGTTTCAGGCTTCCGACATCAAGGCCAACACCGGCACGCAGTTCAAAGCGCTGCGTAGATAGGATGAATGGGCCTGGCCCGCTGCTGCCGGGGCTACTGTTGCCGCATTGGCCCCGGCTCATCAACCATCGCGCTAACCGTGGCGGGCGCGGGCGTGGTTACCGCGAGATGCCGATTGCGATAATCGGCTCCGGCAATCTTCCCCGCCGGTTATCTCCGCGGCTTGCTTGCGACACGGCACCGTTTACGGGGCGTCTGTGGAAACGGCGCCGTGCGCACACAGGGCCGCGGGGTAGCGGCCGCGCCGGCAGCGAACATGCGGAACCGTTCGCTACCGGCTGCGGCCGTGTGACTGTGGGCGAGATACTCACGCCCAACGTGCTCTCGGCCAGGCTCGTCGAGCATATCCCTTCGGCCCCTTTCTTCCGGGTCGAGGTCTTTCGCCCGAAGTGCTCTCGGCCGCGCCCATTCATCATATCTCTTCGGCTCGTTTCCTCCCGGGCAGAGCACTCTCGCTTGACGTGCTTAGACCCGCATTATGCATTAAACCTCTGCTGCGAGCCTCAATCGCCCGCAATCTCAGCCCGTGCTCGCGTTTCGGCCCTCGACGTAGTGTCACTACGCCTGCGGGCCTCAACGCTGCGCTTGGGCCGATCTCACGGACGCTTGCGACTCTCGCGACGAGGTTTCATGCACAATGCGGGTTAGAACTCGCGATAACTTGCGACCGCGTGTAAACCACTGCGGTTATGAATCTAGAACTGAGCGCAGAACAATTGATGCTGCAGGACTCGGCCTTCAAGTGGGCCTCCGAACAATGGGGGCCCATAGTCGAGAAATGCGATGAAGAAGACTGGATGCCGCCGGACCTGTTCAAACAGGCGGCGGCAATGGGATTTCTCGGCGTTTCCGTCGAGGAACGCTACGGAGGCTCAAACGCGGGCTTGCTGGCCGAAGGGCTGGTAGCCGAACAACTGTCGCGAATCTCACCGGCGCTCACCATGTCGCTGATCGCGCATTCGAATCTCTGCATCGGCAATATCGCGAACAATGCCGGCGACGAACTCAAGGACAAGTATCTGCCGGGACTGGTTTCCGGGCAGCTCATAGGAGCGCTCGGGCTGACCGAACCGGGCGCCGGTTCCGATGCACTCTACGGCATGAGAACCCGCGCCCGCAAAGACGGCGGCGTCTACGTGCTGAACGGCTCCAAGATGTTCATCACCAACGCACCGGTGTGCGACCTCATGCTGGTCTACGCCAAGACCGACCCGGAAGCCGGACCGCGCGGCATCTCGGCCTTCATAGTCGAGAGAAACTCCCCCGGCTTTTCGGTCTCGCGCAAAATCAAGAAAGCCGGCATGCGCGGTTCGCCCACCGGCGAGGTGGTTTTCGAGGACTGCCCCGTGCCGGAGCAAAACTTGGTGGGTCAGCTAAACGGCGGGGTCGCCGTGGTAACGCGCGGCCTCGACGTTGAGCGGTTGATGGTGGCGTGCATGTGTTTGGGGGCCGCGCACGAAGCGCTCGAGCACTCGATTCGTTATTCGCTGGAGAGAAAACAGTTCGGCAAGGCTATCGGCGAGTTTCAGATGATCCAAGCCAAGCTCGCCGACATGTACTCACAACTGCAAGCCGCACGCGCGCTGACCTACACGGTTTGCCGACAGGCTGAAACCGCCGGGCGCGGAGGCAAGGGAACCGCGCTTACCCGTGACGCCGCCTCGGCGATCTTGGTGGCGGCCGAAACCGCCACGCGCATCACCAACCACGCGGTGCAGATTCACGGCGGCTATGGCTACTGCCTGGAGTACCCGGTGCAAAGGCTGTGGCGTGACATCAAGCTGATGGAAATCGGCGCAGGCACTTCCGAAATCCGCCGCATGATCATCGCCCGTGAGTTGCTGCGCAGCGGAAGCTGCGAAGGCTGACAAGCGGCACGATACCGCACGGACGGCGTAAACATCCAAGGCGCCGGCAGCTCCAGCGGCTCTCTGGCGCAGTATCGACATACGGCATCGTCCTGCGACATCGATACCACGGCACAATACTGCCGTAGAGTGTGCTGCCACACAGGACTGCCATAGATGGCTGCCGGGAAATAAACGGGGATGGCTACCTATTGGGGCATGCCCAGATAGGTAACCGTCCCCATTTTATCCGTTATTACCCGCGGCCCTGGGCGCTAACGTCCTGCGTTGATGAACTGCGAAACGTCGAAGTCCTCGGGGTGCACGGAGCCGTCATCACCCTGCCAGTAGATGAAAGGCTCGTGATCGAGCGGCATTTCCGGCGCCGGGAATCGGCATCGCGTCGCATGATTCTGCAGCATGTCGAAGGCCAGCACCGAGCGCAGAAAGTTCTGCGACGATTCGTAATAGATCTTCGACTCAGGAGTCGTCTTGTGCCGGTTGCCGGCCCAAAGTTGCACATATGAACGCCACAACTGCCCCTGCTGGTCGTAGACCTCAGCATAGGGAACCAGCCACGAAGCCTTGTCTATGTAGATGACTCGAAGACTGAAGTTGTATCCCGGCAGCAGCGAACGCGCGGCGACGATGTAGGTCTCACGAGGCTCCCACACGTCGTCGAACATGAAATCACCAGGCTTGTCGGCCCACTTGATCGGGTAGTGTCTCGAGTGGAAGGGAGCCAGGATGGTCTTCTTGCCGAGCAACTGGAAGTTGAACCAAGCCGGGTTGGCGGCGAAACCGCCGTAACTATCGAGGTCGATGTCGGTTCCGTAAATCCCCTCCGAACGCTGGGCCGTACTCAAGCGCCGCACGCGCCGGCTCTGCGGAAAGTAGAGCCAGGAATCATCCTGCCGTTCGGGATCCAGATAGCGAGTGTAGGTAAAACCTGCGCCCTTCAGATCGAACGGTGCGGTAATCGGCGCAAGCATCTCGCGATAGCGGATGCCGTCCGGGGTCTCCCAGGTCGGGACCGGCGGCACGATCAGGCGCCCGGTGTAGTGCAAACGCCGGAAGTGATCGAAGCGGAATTCGCGGTCGACCTGCATGCCCTTTTCGGGATCCATGTCCGCTCCGACGCATGCAAACTTCGGTGCATCAATATTGTCGACGACATAACGCCGCGTCAGATTGAACATGATCCTGGTCGCCACGTCGGGATCCTCGAGATCGATCTGCGGGAAAGGGATACCCGCCACATAGTTGCGCAGCGAACGCTTGTCCTCGCTCAAAGAAACCTGCGCATGATAGCGCTCGGTAGCAGCCTGGCGCTCATCCTCTATGATCACCGGCTCAGGATCGATGATATTGAGTTTGGCACCGCGGCGTACGGCCCAACGAATCGACGGGCCGAGCAAGTGCGTCCAGCGTTCGACGTTGCTCGCATCGATGACGGTGCCGGCCTCGGGAAGATCGGTTTCGGTAATCCCGTAGTCCCTGAACAGGCGTGACTCGTGGGTCTCCACTTCCGCTTGCTCCGCGGCGGCCTCGCCGGCCTCCGGCTCCGCGGTCTGTGCAGAGCTATCAACAGGACTCGGCGGTGTCTTGACTCCTTCGACAGCAGCGGCACCGGCTTTTTCGGGTCGCAAAGACTCCACTTCCAAAGGCTCACCCTGCGGTTGCGGTACGGCTACCGGCCGCGATACCGGCTCGGGTTCGCTCAAAGGTTGGGGCTCGGGCTTGGCCGCTTCCAGCTCCCGCCTGACTTTCTCCGGTGCGATCAACTTCGGCTTAGGTTTCGGCTTTACGGCCCCAGCCGGCTCTGACTCCGCGCCGACCGCTGCAGGCTCGGGGAAACGCGGAGTCGGACTAGGCTGGCCAAACGGCCGCGGACGGTGTCCCGGCTCCGGAGGAAGCAGCTTAGGTGCAGTCGCGGGCCGCGCCGCTTCAGCCGCCTCTGGCGCTTGCTTCACTGCAGGCTTGGCCGTTGCCTTCGGAGTAGGTTTCGCTGCAGGCTTGGCTGCCGCCTTCGGCGTAGGCTTCACGGCAGGCTTGGCCGCTGCTTTCGGAGCGGGTTTCGCTGCAGGCTTGGCTGCCGCCTTCGGCGTAGGCTTCGCTGCAGGCTTGACCGCAGCCTTCGGCGTAGGCTTCGCTGCAGGCTTGGTCGCTGCTTTCGGCGTAGGCTTCGCTGTAGGCTTGGCTGCCGCTTTCGGAGCGGGTTTTGCCGCAGGCTTGGCTGCCGCCTTCGGCGTAGGCTTCGCTGCAGGCTTG
>JAJRWY010000115.1 GCA_024276575.1 Candidatus Binatota bacterium | reverse complement strand
TGATGGCCAAGCTGGTGACGCTCGGGCAGGTCGTCGGCTACATGAACGAGCAGTTGGCCGCCGCCGGCCCCCTAGCGACGGCACCATCTCATGAGAATGCAACGGCTGAAGCAGCCGCCACGGCAGTGCCGGCCGCCAATGCCGGCGAACTGCACGGCGTAGCAGACCAACCGGGCGGCGGATCTGGCAAACTGCGTGGCGTAGCAGAGGAGTCGGGCGGCGTCGGCGGCGAGGCATCTTCGCTGGCCGGCATCGATCTCGCGGCGCTGATGATGCAGGTGGTTGCCGACAAGACCGGCTACCCCACCGAAATGCTGAGCTTGGAGATGGAATTGGAGGCGGACCTCGGCATTGATTCGATCAAGCGGGTAGAGATTCTTTCGACCATGACCGATCGCGCGCCGGGCTTGCCCGAAGTCGACACCGCCGTGATGGCCAAGCTGGTGACGCTCGGGCAGGTCGTTGGCTACATGAACGAGCAGTTGGCCGCCGCCGGCCTCCTAGCGGCGGCACCATCTCATGAGAATGCAACGGCTGAAGCAGGTCCCATTGCGCTACCGGCCGCCGATGCCGCGACTGAAGCAGGTTTCACAGCGACACCGGCCGCCGATGCCGCGACTAAAGCAGTTTCCACAGCGATACCGGCCGCCAATGCAACGGCTGAAGCAGTAGCTACGGTGCTTCCGACGCCGATTGCCGGCAGTGCCGTGGCAACTCCCGAGGCTACTGCCGCCGGGAGCGTTCACCGCCTCTCACGCTTCGTTTTGGAGGCGGTCGAGAAACCTGCCCAGGGTTTGGCGCAAAGCGGTGTCTATGGGCAGGGCCCGGTCTTGGTCAGCAGCGACGGAAGCTCGTTGGCCTCCGAGACAGCCGCAGCCCTACAACGGCGCGGCATTGAAGCGGTCGCTGTTGAAGAAGTAAGCGAATCTGAGGCCGCGGCGGCACGGGGTCTGATCATCCTGGCGCTACCGGGCAATCTCGACAGCATCGATGAGGCCGTGGCCGTCAATCGAAAGGCATTCCTGGCGGCCAAGAAGATCGCTCCGGTTTTCGAGCAGGGTGGCAGTGCCGGGGGCCTCTTCGTGACCGTACAGGACAGCGGTGGCAGTTTCGCCACCTCTGCTTTCGACTCCCTGCAGGCGTGGACGGCGGGACTCGCCGCGCTGGCACGAACGGCGGCGCAAGAGTGGCCTGGGACGGCAGTCAAAGCCATTGATCTACAGCGCGGCGGCCGCAGCGACAGCGAACTAGCGGAAGCCCTTGCCCAGGAGATCGTTGCCGGTGGCCCCGACCTCGACGTGGGGCTCGGCGCCGACGGGCTGCGCCGCGTGCTACGAAGCAAAGAAGTCGCAGTTGAGGGAGAATCCCTTGGTTTGGCTGACGGCGACGTGTTGCTGTGCTCGGGCGGTGCACGCGGCGTGACTGCGGCATGCATGATTGAGCTGGCCGGCCGCGTCCGCTTGCGATTTGCGCTACTGGGGCGCAGCCGCCTGCTTGCCGATCCGGAGTACTGCCGGGGAGTCGAGGATGACGCCGCGCTGAAGCGAGTGCTGCTTGATCGCGCCCAAGAGCGTGGGGAGAAAACGACGCCTGCGAAGATCGGTGCCGAGGTGGCGGCGATCCGGGCTTCACGGGAGATTCGTGCAACGCTGGCAGCGATCGAGGCCGCGGGCTCCGAGGCTCGTTACATCGAACTCGACGTAACCGACACTGCCGCAACTAGCGCCATAGTGGCCGGGCTACGCGAACAGTGGGGCCCGGTCTCTGCGCTCGTCCATGCGGCCGGAGTACTGGCCGACAAGACAATCGCGGAGAAAAGCCTGGAGCAGTTCGATCGAGTGTTTGATACCAAGATCGCCGGGCTTCGTTCCCTGCTAAAGGCCACGGCCGATGACCCGCTCAAACTTCTGTGCATGTTCTCGTCGGTAGCGGCGCGTTGCGGAAACATTGGACAGTGCGACTACGCCATGGCCAACGAGGTTATGAATAAAGTCGCCGTTGCCGAATCACGACGCCGCGAAGGGAACTGCCTGCTTCGCGCTATTGGTTGGGGTCCGTGGCAAGGCGGGATGGTCAGCCCGCAACTCGGGGCACGCTTCAAATCTATGGGCGTCGCACTGATTCCCCTCGACGAGGGCGCCCGCATGTTCGCCGACGAGTGCTCGAGCACCCAAAGCACACAGGTGGAGATCGTGCTCGGCGACCGGCCACGTTCCGCAGCGCTACTCGATCCCGGCGCGACGCGAACGCTCAACGTCGACGTGATGGTCGGACGCGACAGCCATCCCTACCTCGGCGATCATGCCATCGATGGTGTGCCGGTAGTTCCTGTGGCTCTGGCCATAGAGTGGTTCGCACGCACGGCGCGTGCCTTTCATCCGCAGCTCGAACTCACCGGAATCCACGATCTCAGTGTAGTGCGCGGGATAGCGCTTCACGACTTCGAGCGAGAGCGAAAGAGATTGGTCGTTCAATGCCGGTCGGCCGAACACCCAGCCGGCAGCGGCCACATAAGCGACGCCGGCGCGGCGACTTTGCACATGCAGATCGGCGACGGCAACGGCAGTGTCTACTATCGCTGCTCGGCTGAACTACTGCCGCAACGTCGGGAGCCCGAGATCCGAGCGTTTGAAAGCCAAGCGCTGGAACACGCAGATCTGTACCTGGAGGATTGGAACGGCCAAGCCATGTACGACGGTGAGGTATTGTTCCACGGCCCGGACTTTCAGATGCTCAAGAGCATCACCGGAATATCTGATCACGGCGTAGTTGCCGATCTGAACGGTGTCATCGATCCGGCTTGGGGCAAGCCGGCAGGCGGCGGCGAGACCGGCCTTGGATACAGTGAGCCTTGGTGTACGGACCCGTTGATTCTCGACGGTGGCTTGCAGCTCGCGTTGCTCTGGAGCCGCCGCGTGCTCGGCGGGCCTTCGCTACCTACCGGGATCGCGCAGGTGCAGACCTTTGATGCCCCGGCTCCGGGCCCCTTTCGCTGCACTTTGAGGGGACGAAGCGCCGGGGCGAACAAATCGGTGTCGGATGCCGTGTTCCACGATGCCGATGGCCGCGTAGTAGCCAAGCTTGCGGGAATCGAAACGCACCTGCTTCCCGGCCGCAACGGCGGCAGAAGCTAGCCTAGCCGGGAGTCGCGATGCCTTTCAGACCGATCGCCATCGTCGGCAGGTCCTGCCTGCTGCCTGGAGCCCGGCGGCCCGAAGAACTGTGGGAGGCCGTGGCCGCCGGACGCGACCTGCTGGCGCGGGCCCCCCAGGGACGCTGGCGCAGCGACCACGCTCGCATGCTCTGCACGGGTGAGGAGTCCGCAGCCGATCGCACCTGGTCGGACCGTGGCGGCTATGTAGAGGGTTTCGAGGAAATCTTCGATCCCGGTGGGTTTGCGATCGGGGCGGATGAGATTCGCGGTCTCGACCCATTGTTTAAGTGGCTGCTTCATTGCGCACGCGAAGCGCTACGGGAGGCGCACGGGGAGGCCACGACTCCGACTCCTGGTAACGCGACAGACTCCGAGACCTTGCCACGAGAGCCTAGCGGGCAGACCAGGAATCCTGGCAATGCAACAAACTCAAAGGCATTGCCGCGAGAGCTTAGCGGGCGGGCCAAGAATCCTGGCAAGGCGACAGACTCAAAGGCATTGCCGCGAGAGCAGCGCCGGGAGCCCATCTGGAAGGCCACCGGGGAGACGATTGGAGAGCCCGGCACTGACGGTGGGCGCAGCGACGACGCGAGCGATACGATTCGCTCACAGCGTGTCGGCGCAGTGTTCGGCAACCTCTCCTTTCCTTCGGCATCGATGTCACGCTTCGCCGAATCGCTGTGGTTCGGTGACAGCGAGAGCCCTGATCCTCGTAATCGTTTCAACTCGGGCCTTCCCGCTTTGATCCTGGAACGCGCGTTGGACCTGGAGGCCGGAGCCTTCGCTCTGGATGCCGCTTGCGCCAGCTCTCTGTACGCTTTCAAGACCGCCTGCGATTGGCTCGATGAAGGCCGCGCCGACCTGGTGCTTGCCGGGGCCGTCAACGGCGCCGACGATCTTTTCATTCATGTCGGATTCTCGGCGCTGTCGGCTCTGAGCCGTAGCGGTCGTAGCCGGCCCTTTCATCGTGATGCCGACGGACTGGTACCGGCCGAGGGTGCCGGCTTCCTGGCCCTGGCGCGTTTGGAAGACGCAGAGCGTGACGGCCGCCGCATTCACGGTGTCATTCGTGGCATCGGTTTGTCGAACGACGGCCGCGGCAAGGGCTTTCTGGCTCCCCAAGAAGAAGGCCAAGTACGAGCGATACGCGCGGCCTACGATAGTTCCGGCATTGACCCTGCTTCGATATCGCTGCTGGAATGCCACGCTACCGGGACCAGACTTGGCGATGCGACGGAGATTCGCGCTCTCGACCGAGTGTTTGGCGATCGTGACCGGCCGCTACCGCTAGGCTCGCTCAAGTCCAACCTCGGACACTTGATCACTGCCGCCGGTGTCGGTGCCACCATCAAAGTTCTGGAAGCCATGAAGGCCGGCCTGATGCCGCCAACGCTGCACGCGCAAGATACGCTCGAGGAACTAGAAGGCCGCTCGTTGCGCCTGCTGCATGAGGCAGAGCCCTGGATCGTCGAGGAGAACGGCGACGGCCCCGGCGGCCGGACAGGTGTCGGCGGCCGCCGTGCAGATGCCGGCTTGCCCAACGCGGGTAGTGGTATCCGCCGTGCCGGCATCTCAGCCTTCGGTTTCGGCGGCAACAACGCCCACATGATCGTCGAAGAATACCGTGGCCCGTTGCCGGCCGGCGATGCCCGGGTGGCAGCCGGCAACGCTCGAGTGGTGGTCGGCGATGCCACGCAGCCGGCCGGCAACGATCAAGTGGTGACCGGCGATGCCCGCATGGTGAGCGGTGACGCCACGGTGGCGGTGCCAAGCTCAGATGCGGCGATACCTGCTCCGGTGTCACTGTCGGCCTCGGTACGGCAGCCGACAGCAGCGGCGGCCGGGGCTAGCGGCGACTGTCACGACTCCATCGCAATAGTGGGTGTCGGCGTCGTTCACGGCGATTGCATGGACAGCGGCGCGTTCTTTGATCGTTACTTCCGAGTGCAAGGCGGCTCTCGCGACGGCGCCGTCTCATCCTGGCGTATGAAAGAACTCGAGATCGAGCTTGCGGGACTCGGGGCTGCACCCAACGATTTGCGCCGGACTCTGGCTCAGCAGCTCACCGTGCTGCGCGCCGCCATGGAAGCGGCCGCTGAAGTCTCGGCTTTCGTACGAGAGCGCTCGGCTGTCTATGCCGGCATGGGTGTAGACGCCGAGGTTGCCCGCTACGGTGCACGCTGGCGCCTGCCCGAGCGCCACGGCGGCGGCAAAGCGGAGCGCGATGCGATCGCACCGTTACTGGAGTCGGCCGGCGTGATCGGAACCATGCCCAATATCGTGGCTAACCGTATCAACCGCGCCCTGGATCTTGGCGGACCCAGTTGCTCGGTGTCGGCCGAGGAGCGTTCCGGCCTCGAAGCTCTGGAACTCGCGATAAGCGCCCTGCGGCGCCGCGAACTTGATAGCGCCGTAGTTGCGGCCGTGGACATGAGCTGCGAGGCGGTACATGAACACGCCCTAGTTGCTTGTATGGGGCCTCGAGCCAAAGCCCCTGCCGATGCCGCCGTCGCCCTGGTGCTCAAGCGATATCGCGACGCCCTCGACGACGGGGATCGTATCTATGCGGTGTTCGAGAATGCGGGGCTCAACGAAGGCCACAGCGGTCGCCATCCTCGATCCGCCGTGGCCGCCGCTGCTAGCAGGTCCGTCGTGGCCGCAGCGTCCGGCGCTAAGCAGGAATCGAATCTCGACGAACCGCGAGCGATGCACCGTGGCCCGGTGAGGCCGCATACTCCAGAATCGCATGAGTATAAATCCGTTTCACCTGCTCGAGATGCCAGGGAAGAGGGAACCGGCGACTGGGCAGCACGAGAAGAATCGGCAACACGGGAAGCGCAGGAAGCAGCCTCACTCCTGATCGATCGGCATGACAGTGACAGGCAAGACCTGGACGGTGACGGCCTGGCGCTATTTGAAAGCGGCGGCCGCGTAGCGTTCGCGGAGTCGCCGGCAGCGTTGGCGCAGCGATGGGGGCATCCGCACGCCGCCTCGGGACTCTTACAAGTGGTGGTGGCGGCGCTGGCCCTGAGGCAGCGGACTCTGCCCGGCGGCAAGCCCTGGCTCAGTGCAACGCGCAGGCAAGCTCTGGTCTGTGTCTCTGCGATGGAAGGCCGCGAAGGTACACGAAGCCGTTGGCGTCTTCTACAGGCACCAGCGCGGGTGAAGCTCGCGGAACACACCAAGCGCAGTGGGACTGCCCAGCGTAATGGGCATGCCGAACTTGGAGAAGTTGCAGAGCCTGCTCTGGCTGGCGCGCATGCCGAACTTTCGAACGCTGCGAGTGCTACGCCGTCTGGCATGATTGCCGAACTTTCGAACGCTGCGAGTGCTACGCCGTCTGGCATGATTGCCGAACTTGGCGAGACTGCCTCGGCTGCGGGATCTAGCGAGACTGTGGAGCCGCGATCGCAACCGGCGCCTGCCCGCGTGAACGGATCCGATGCCGTAGCATCGCTCTTTCACGTTTACGAAGGGAGCGACCGCGAAGAGCTTCTGCAGGCTTTGCTCGCCGGCCGCCACAGTGATCCTTGCGCTGATCCTTGTGCTACACGCACCGCAGCTTCCGGCCACACCGGGTCTGCAAGGCTTGTAATCGTCGCCGGTGATGCAGAGACTCTGAGGCGCCGCCGGGCGCGGGCGCAGGCTATGCTGGAACGCAACGCTCCCGGTGGCGAGGGGGTTCATTTTCGTGAGGCTGCGATACACGGAGATCTCGCCTTCGTTTTCGCATCGGCCGGCACGTCATATCCCGGTATGGGACGGGAGCTACTACTCGCCCTTCCGGAGCTTGGCGACAGCTTGGCTGCGCGCTTCTCGGGCCTCGCCGATGCTTTGGGCTGGGCTTTCGAAGGGCCGGACCGCATCCCCAGCGATAGCGAACGCCTCTGGGGCGCCTCAGCGCTTTGCCAGCTTCATGCCGAACTGACCCTCGAGTATTTCGGCTTGCGCCCCGCGGCGGCCATCGGTTACTCATCGGGGGAGAGCAACTCCTTATTCGCGCTTGGGGCCTGGCGCGACATCGATGCCATGCGCGCCGAGATCGCCGCCTCGCAACTGTATGAGCGTGAACTCGGCGGCGAGTTCCGTGCAGTGGCCCGCGCTTGGGGTGAAAAGGGTCGCATCGCCTGGGAGGTCTGGAACGTATCGGCCTCGCCGCAGCGGATTCGCGAAGTTCTGTCCCTGCTCGATCGCGTACACCTCGCGATCATTCATAGCGATCGCGATTGCGTGGTTGCCGGTGACGCACAAGCCTGCGCAACGCTAGTCGAACGAATCGGTGCCTCGCGCTGCCGCCGTCTCGACTACCAGCTCGCGGCCCATGTTCCGGAAGTGGACGAGTTTCGCGAGCAGTGGCTAGCGATTCACCGGCGCGAAGTAAGCGCACCCGAAGGAATCCGTTTCTACAGCGGCGGCTGCGACAGTGCCTACATCCCAGAGCGTGAAGCCTGCGCGCGCAACATCCTTGGCCAGTGCCGAGACACGCTGGACTTTCCTCGCATGATCGAGAACGCATGGGCCGACGGCGTGCGTGTGTTTATCGAGCACGGTACAGGCGCTGCTTGCTCCTCTTGGATACGCGACATCCTGGGCCCGCGAGCGGTGCAGGCCGTCATCGTGCCGCTCGATCGTCGCGGGCGTGGCGTAGAGCAGGCGCTTGACGCCGCTGCAGCCTTGATCGCAGCGGGAGTGGAACTGCAGCCCCGGCCCTTGGCAGACAGCCTCCGGTGCGCGCAGGGACATGCCCTGGCATCGACCCCACAAGTTACATCGAAGACCCTGCTGCACCTGCCTGCCCATCCCGAGCCCTTCCCTTCGCTCAACGCATCCGAAGCCGGGCGAACTGAGACGGAAACCTCGCTCGACGCATCCAAAGACGGGCGAACTGAGACGGAATCAAGCATGAGCATAGACCCGGAAGCTTCTACCAAGCCTACGAGCGCCGGACGGCAAACCATGGCACCGGCACCTTACCTACCACCGGTAAGCAGCCAGGCCGCTACCGAGAGCAGCCCGCCTTGCTCCGTCACTACGGCCACGACCGCCGCCATGGATTCTGCATCTGCGGCATCCTCGGCCGCGAGTCCAGCGACCTCGAGCGCCGGGGAGGCTCAGTGCACCGAGGCAGGCGGTATCGTCCCCGAGTCGCCGCCTCTGCTCCCTTCAGTGCCACAAGAGGCCATTGCCGGCTCTTATGGGCCAGTGCAGGCCGCCGCTTCGATTCCTGCAGAGCCGGTATCGACGACGGCGAGCACTTTAGCGGGCGTTCACCAACAGTTTCTGCAGCAGCAGGCTGAGGTCCATCAGCGCTTCCTGCGTTTGCAAAAACGTCTGCAGCACGGCGCAGCCACGGCGGCATTCGCCGTTCCGGCACAAGCAGCCTCGGTGCCGGTCGTCCCGGCGCTGGATGCCTCGGCGCAGGAAAACTTGGCGAAAACCGCTGCAGTGCAAGCCTCTTGCGCGCGAACGGAGCCCGGGCGCCAGGCAATGCCGGAGTTGCAAGTGCCGCCGGCCCCTGC
>JAJRWY010000114.1 GCA_024276575.1 Candidatus Binatota bacterium | reverse complement strand
TGCGGATGCGCAGTCTGGCCTATTTCGCACAGGTCCGCATGCAAAGGATTTGGGCACAGTCCGAGCCGGGCAACGGCGCGACTTTCTCTTTCTCGCTACCCGAGCGGAAATAGGCTCGAAGAGCATTATCCAAGGGCCTAGTCACGGCAACGGAGGATTCTATGAATAGACACAGGTGACCCGTACTATTGAGTATGGTTAGTACGGGACCATCATAGAAATCCAGGATGTACTGCTCGAACGTGCGAAGCGGCACGACCATACGCTTCAGCTTGCCTCAATGATATGTGGTGTGTGCGTGTGTGACGCGATGCGCTTCGTATATGCTCGGCGCGTACGAGTTCCCAGACCATCGCCATGGCAAAGAACAGAACCGATACCGGCAGAACCGATACCGGCAGACTCGACAAGAGCAGGCCAGGTAGCAGCGGACCCGCTAGCAGCAGGCAAGCGAAGCAAGACGGTTTGCAGTCGGGGGCGGTAGCGGACCCGATAGCGCCGGAGCAACTCGGGACTGCGGTGCTGAGGCCGCACGGAGATTTCGAAGCCGGGTCATTGCAGACATTCAGCCTTGTCTACACGGCCGGCAAGTTCGGGATCGACGATTCGGGTTCCATGCGCGTGTGCTTCCGTTTCGCCTCCGACCAGTCGCGCCCGCAATTCGAGGATCCGCGCGGCGTCGGCTACACGACTGTCGAGGCGTCCAATGGGGCCGTTCTCCATTGCCGTTACGATCGCAAGGGTAATGTGCGGCCCTGGGACAGGACGCTCTATATACAGGTGGTCCACGGCTGTCTGCACGATGGCGATACCATAACCGTACGCTTCGGCGATACTTCCCAGGGCGGTCCGGGCATGCGTCTGCAGACCTTCTGCGAAGATTCTTTCGAGTTCCATGTGCTGGTCGATCCCATCGCTACCTGCAACTACCAGGCTCTGCCGCTGCAGCCCGAGATCCGCATCGTGCCGGGGCCGCCGACGCGATGGGTCGCGGTCTTGCCGACTTTGAGGCGCGTCGGCGAGAGCTTTTCTCTTGGGCTGAAGGCCGAGGATCGCTGGGGCAATCCCAGCGACAAGGTTGCGGCCGAACTGCGCTTGCATGCGAACATGCCGGGGCGCGGTTTGCCCGAGACCGTGAGCTTCAAGACCGGCGAGTTTGCGCGCGTGATCGAGGGATTGAGCGTAGCGGAAGCCGGAGATCTCAGCATCGAAGTCGAAGGCTGCGGGGCTGAGCGATTGTGCACGGCCGGGCCGTTGAGGATCGTCGAGGATTCGCAACTGCTTGCGTACTGGGGCGATCTGCATGGCCAGTCCGAGGAAACCATCGGCACCAACAGCGCTCGCAGTTACTTCGAGTTCGCGCGCGATCGCGCCTTCGTGGATGTTGCCGGACACCAAGGCAACGATTTCCAGATATCCAAGGGCTTGTGGGCGGAACTCAACCGTTTGACGGCCGAGTTCGACGAGGGCGGGCGTTTCGTTACGCTTCCGGGTTACGAGTGGTCGGGCAACACGCATCTCGGCGGAGATCGCAACGTCTATTTCAGCGGCGAGAACCGCCAGATCCGGCGCTCGTCCCATGCTTTGCTGGCCGATCGCAGCGACGCCGGCACCGATGCGCCTACGGCCGCCGAGTTGTTTCGCGCCTTTGCCGACAACCATGAGGACGTCGTGTGTGTAGCGCATTGCGGAGGCCGTTACGCCGACTTGAAACTGGCCCACGACGGGCGCTTCGAACGGTCGGTGGAAATCCATTCTTCGTGGGGGACTTTCGAATGGTTGCTTCACGATGCTTTCGAGGCCGGCTATCGAGTCGGTATCGTGGCCAACAGCGATGGGCACAAGGGCCGGCCCGGGGCGAGCTATCCGGGCACTTCGCTGTTTGGGGCCGTGGGCGGCTTGACCTGCCTGCTGATGCCGGAGCTTAGCCGCGAAAGCGTATTCGACTGCCTGCGCAAGCGCCGCCACTACGCAACCACCGGAAGCCGTACGCTGCTGGATCTGCGTGCGGAGTTTGCGCAGGGGGCCACGCTGTATCACGACGACCCCGCATTGGGCCCCGCGCAAGGATACGAGACCGATACTGCCACCATGGGCGATATTGTCCGGCTCTCGCCAGACCAGGACGTGGTAAAGCTCCGTGTGGATGTCCTGGCCCCGGCTCCGGTCGAACGGCTGGAAGTCCACAACGGCCTTGACTGTATCGAGAGCTTCAGGCCCTACAGCGAGCAGGATCTCGGTAACCGCATTCGCATCGTGTGGGAAGGTGCACAGTACCGCGGGCGCTTCCGCCAGGTGGTCTGGGACGGAGAGCTGCGGCTTCGCGCCAATCGTGTCGCGGATGCGCGGCCGGTAAATTTCTTCAACCCCGAGAAAACACTGGATCGAATCGGCGACCGCCGGCTGGCCTGGCGCGCACTCAGTACCGGAAATTTCGGCGGCCTCGATGTGTGGCTGCAGCACCCCTACGCGGGCGTACTCGAGTTCGAGACGCCGCTTGTCAAGTTCGAATTACCGCTCGAAGAGATCGGCTATGAGGACAGGATTTTCGACAACTCGTCTGTGCTTCCGCGTTTCGTGCGGGTGTCGCGCCTGCCGCAAAGAAACCCGCACCATAGAGCGTGTATCGAGACCAACATCAAGGTGGCCGCAGGCCGGGACAACCCGGTTTTCGTGAAACTTACGCAAGAGGACGGGCACGTGGCCTGGAGCAGCCCGATTTACCTTTACCGCTGAGCCTGGCAGGGCCAGCGGGGCTCGGCGCGAGAGCCCGCGGCTAGAAGTGCGCGCGCCGGAGTTTCGGCCACGTAGACTTCTAGCCAACCGTGTATCTCGATTCCGCTGCGAAGCCGCGGTCTTCGGGCAAATCTTGCCACGCGGCCCGGCGTGGCTGGAGATTTGGGGCATGACGCATTGCGTCCGCAAGCGTCTTCCACTAGTTCTACCGGGTTGCGGCTCACGACCGACCTTGCTTGATTACCACACTACCCAAGAATCGCCCTACATAGACATTTCCTTACCCGAACATCCCGTTACTCCGAGATTCCTTTACTCCGACATTCACTGTACAGCCTCGAGGCCAAACTCCGTATGACACACCTTTCCCTGGTCGCCAGCGCGACCGACGTTGAAGTTTTTGAAAATACCGCGCCGGGTCCGCAGCCTGACGCCCCCTACCCCTTCGATGGCCTTGCGGCTCCGATCCGCGAGGCTCTCGAGCAGCGCGGATTCAGCGAACTGACGGTTGTTCAGAAGGCGGTACTGGAGCCGGAGGCCAGCGGACGCGATCTGCAAATTTCCTCGCAGACCGGCTCCGGCAAGACTGTAGCTCTCGGGTTGGTGCTCGCTCCGGGCCTTCTCGGATTTCTCGAAACGGCTAGAGCCGGCGCCTCTCCTGTCCAAGCCCTGGTGATCGTGCCGACCCGTGAACTGGCGGTGCAGGTAAGCGGCGAACTCCGCTGGTTCTACGCTTCGGTGCCTGGCCTCCTGGTCGAGTGCGTGACCGGCGGGAGCAGTGTCGGACAAGAAAGGCGGAGGCTGGAGCGCAAACCCGTGGTCGTGGTGGGAACGCCGGGACGTTTGCTTCACCATATTCGCAGCGGTGCCGTCGATTGCAGCAGCGTCGGAGAGGTCGTCTTGGACGAAGCCGACCGCATGCTCGACATGGGTTTTCGCGAAGAACTCGAGGCGATTCTCGATACCACGCCGTCCGGCCGCGCCACCCACTTGGTTTCGGCGACCTTCGCGCGTCAGATTCAGAAGCTCGCACGAAAGTACCAGAACCAACCCTTGTCCGTGCAGGGAACACGGCTCGGTGACGCGAACGAGGACATCCGCCACATCGGCCATCTGATTCGTTTCCAGGAGCGTTACGCCGCTATCGTCAACCTGCTCTTGCTGTCGCAAGACGAGCGCACTCTCGTTTTCGTCAATACACGCGCACAAACGGCTGAGCTTGCCGGCAAACTCGCCGCCGACGGTTTCGCAGCCGCCCCGATCAGCGGGGAACTCGAGCAAGCCCAACGCACGCGGACACTAGCGGCTTTCCGCAACGGTAGCATTACGGTGCTGGTGGCTACCGACGTCGCCGCGCGCGGCCTCGACATCCCCGAGGTAGCGATGGTGATTCACACCGACGCGCCTTTGGATGCGGAGAGCTACACCCACCGCGCGGGCCGTACCGGACGTGCAGGACGCAAGGGCCGCAGCGTATTGCTGCTCTCGCCGCAACGCCGCAAGAAGGTCGAATACCTGCTCGCACGTGCCAAGGTCGATATGCAGTGGCAGGACGTTCCGACGGCTGCTGCGGTGGAGAAATCCTTGGCCAAGCGTGCGCGCCGCCGTTTGCGCGAAGCTCTTGCCGCCGCGCCCGAGCCGGATGCCAAACAACTCGCCCATGCCGGCTCGCTGCTGGAAGGGACGGAGGCTGAAGCCTTGGTGGCGCGTCTTGTCGAGCTTTGCCGGGAGACCGGCAAAACCGCGCCGCGAGAGCTTGATGCCAGGACAGCGGCTGCAGGCCACGGTTACAGCCAAGCTACGGCGTATCGTGAGCGGTCCGCGCGTTTCGGGCGAAGCGAGAACTCACTGGCGACAGCAGCGGGCGAGTACGACCGGCGCGTTGCTAGCGGGCGCAAGTCCAAGACGCGGAGCGCCTATTTCGAGATCAACTGGGGCCATCGGGACGGCGCAACCCCGCCGCGCCTGCTCGCACTGCTGTGCCGGCGCGGCGACGTGTCGAGCCGCATGATCGGGGCCATCGACATCGACAGCCGCACGACCACCTTCGAGGTGTCGGATAGTGTCGCGCGTCGCTTTGAACGCCGTGCAGGGATGCCGGATTCCCGTGATCCGGAGCTAGTCATCCGCCGAGCAGGCGGCAGCCGCCGCTAGAGGTTTGCGCGGCAGAAACTCCGGCGCGCCAAAGTTTCTACCGCAGTTTCTACCGCGCGGACTTCCTGTTTGGGCTACGAGCCCGTTTTTTGTTTGAGATCAGATCATACCGGATCTCGCCAACAGGAGGTGGGCCTTCTCATCCCATCTCCTGGCCTGAAGTCCCTGCGCCCGGCGTCGGGCCTGTCTTGTGTCCTCGGAGGGGATCGGCGTTACACGTCGCCAAGGTAGCGGCGCTTACACTCCTTCGTTCGACTCGAACAATTCGCCGCTCCACAGCTTCGCGAGGAACTCACGCCACGGCAAGACGTATACGCCACTGTTAGTCAGTGCGTTGGGCCCGCTATATACGCCGAGCTTACGAACCCTTCGATCGGGAATGAATTCCTGCAGTTTCAGGAGCCCCGCGTTGAAGCGGGAGTCCCAGCGCGCGCTCGATTTGCATTCAATAGCCAGCAGGCCCGCAGGCGTATCGATGACAAAATCGACTTCACGGTCGTTATGGGTTCTCCAATATGACAGCGGATACTCGAGTCCCCGGTAGTGCAGGTAGGCCCTGATCTCATGCAATATGAAGGTCTCAAATAGAAAACCGCGCTCTTCCGGGTGAAGCTGCAGGTGCGAGGTCCCGGCGAGTTCACGCACGACACCGCAATCGAAGAAATAGAACTTCGACAAGGCAACTTGCTTGACGCCTCGTTTCAGCTTCCATGCCGGCAATCGGAATCCGAGCAAAGTATCGATCAGAATGTCGAAGTAGTCCTGCACCGTTTGCCGCGCAACGCCGGCATCTCGTGCAACGCCCGTCACATTGACGGTCTGCGCATTGACGCGGGCCGCGACTTCGAGGAAACGTTGAAACGCTCCAATATTGCGAACCAGCGCTTCAGACTGAATCTCTTCGCGCAGATAGACTTGGCAATACGAACGCAAGAAGGCCTTGGGTCGTTTCCCGGTAACCGCGAGCGGCATCAGGCCGTAAGCCAGGATTTCGTCGAGTTCTCGCTCGACTCCGATTTCCGCGCTCACCAGGGGGTAGAGGTGGCACAGTTCCGCTCGACCGGCCAGCAAGTTTGCCCCACCTCGCTTGAGCTTGCGCGCGCTCGACCCCGACAGCACGAATCGTTGCTGTCGGGTCGTCATCAAATGTTGTACCTCATCGAGCAGCGGAGGAACCCGCTGCACCTCGTCCAACACTATCCACGCGCCGGTCGGCAGTGCCGAGCATTCGTTGCTGAGCACTCCTGGGTCGCGGCTAAGTCGCGGGCTCACGTCGTTGCGCAGCAGGTCGTAGTGTGCCGCTGCGTCGGCAAAGTGCTGGGAAATCCAGGTGGTTTTGCCTGTGCTACGGGCCCCGAAGAGAAAGAACGAGTCATCCGGTGGGGATAGTTCTCTAGGTAACATTACCAGCAGTTTTACCGGAAAATCGCTGGCGATACTACCTATTACTATTAGTTGAATGAGTGCGGGATCGATCGGCCAAGAGCACATTCGCTGCAGGCTCCAAGCTCTTGGCCGACCGAGTTTTTCTATCGCCGCGTCGAGATCCTCGACACTCAGGTCCGTCAACAGCTTGCAGTTGATGCACCGTCTGTCCCTCGGATTCGTACGCTCTCCGGCGTAGATTATCGCCAGCAACCTAACCGGACGACGTGATCGTCTTCTCGCCCGAGAATCTACGAACGGCGATTTCCTCTCCGTGTGCGTTCGGCCATCGCCAAGAAGCTTGCGGCTGCCGCGCTGAGCCGCAGCTCTTTACGGTAGAGCACGAACAGCTTGCGAGTCATGCGGGTCTTCGGCACGCGCAGCAGGGCCAGCCGGCCGGACTGCAGCTCCCACTCGACTGCGATACGTGAAATCGCTGCGATACCGAGTCCGGCCGCCACCGCGTGCTTGACCGCTTCTACCGAGCCGAGTTCCAGAAACGGTTGCCAGTGCTTGCCGCGCTCGGCCAGATACTGATCGAGCACTCTGCGCGTTGCCGAGCCTTGTTCGCGAGCGATGTAGTGGTCGGCGAGGATGGCCTCTAGCGCTACAGTTCGGCGGCTCGCAAGCGGGTGCGCGGCCGCGGCGACGAAACAGATCGAGTCGTCGGCCAGGGCTTGGCTGACGGTATGTTCGCTGGAGACTTCTTCGCCGACGAAACCGAGTTCTATATCGTTGTGGACGAGCATGCGCTCTATAGCCTGCGAGTTGGAAAGCTCGTAGTGCAGTGTGACGCCCGGATGCTTGTTGCGGAACTCGCCGAGAAGAGCCGGAATCATGTACATCCCCGGCGTCGAACTTGCCCCCACTCGCAATTCGCCACGATTCAAAGTGGCGATCTCTTCGAGCGCGGAGCGTAAGCCTTTGATGCGGCCGAGAAGCTGCGCGCCTTCCTCGGCCACTAACTTGCCTTCGGCGCTGGGCTCCACCCGCCGCCCTATATGTACGAATAGCTTGACTCCAAGGTCTTCCTCCAGGCGCTGTATCTGTCGCGAGACGGCAGGCTGGGTGAGGTGGCGTGCCTCGGCGGCTCGAGTGAAACTCCCGAGGCGAAACACCGACAGAAAGCTTTCCAGGCAGTCTATATCCATGCCTATTGGTTATCATAACCATAGTTAAGATTCATTTGTGGCATAGACGCCAGGGCGGGTATGCTGGCGTCGTTGCCGTCATGGAAGGAAACGATCCCAATACTCTGCTGCTCCTGGTTGCCGGTCTTGGACTGTTCGGAGGCATTGTCTCCGGCGTCCTCGGAATCGGGGGAGGCATTCTGATGGCGCCGCTGCTGCTCTATGTGCCTCCGGCCTGCCGGCAGCCGGCGCTTGGAATGCAGGTGGTTGCGGGCCTGACTATCGTTCAGAGCCTATTTGCGGGCCTTTCCGGGGCGTTTTCCCATCACCGGCGCGGCAAGGTTCACTTCGAGTTGGCGGCCTGGCTCGGCGGAACCATGCTGCTCAGCAGCTTCGCGGGCGCATGGTGGTCCGGGTCGCTGAGCAACGAGGTGTTGCTGGCGGGCTTCGGAATTCTTGCCTTCCTAGCGGCCGTCTTGATGCTGCTGCCGCCCCCCGGCTCGGGGTCGCAGGCGGACGCAGCCGGCGTCATTTTCGCCAAGGTCCCTACCGTAGCAGTCGGCGCCGTGTTGGGTTTCTTCGGAGGCATGGTCGGGCAAAGCGGCGCCTTCATGGTGATTCCCGCGATGATCCACATTTTGAAGATCCCGGTGAGAACCGCGATCGGAACGACATTGGCGGTGGTCGTCATGAGTGCGGTCGCCGGCAGCGCGGGCAAACTCGCCGCCGGACAAGTAGTGTTGCCGCTGGTCGCGGTGCTGCTGCCGCCGGCCGTCATCGGCGCACGAATCGGCGCCCGCTGGAGCGCTAGTGTGCGGCCGGATCTGCTTCGCTACATGTTGGCAGCAATCATCGCCGCCACGTCTCTGGGGGTCTGCTACGACCTCCTGTCGCGTGCAGCGTGAACGGGGACGCAGCGTGAGCATGAATGGGTACGTACGATGAAAGGGCATACGCCAGGAAGCCATGCGCCACGCAAGCAGCCTGCGCCATGAAAGCGGCCCGCATCCCTGTGTTATCCCGCCAAAGAACGCTCCCTCGATGTGATGGGAAGCATTCTTCGAGGAGCCGCAGACAAGGTTAGAGAGGTTGGCATAGATTATAGATATCGTGGGCGGCCACTCGGTGGAGGATGCGGAGCCCAAGTTCGGCCTCTCGGTCACCGGGAGACTCCATCTCCCTTGCATTGCGGCGAATCTCGCCGTACCGTCTATTCATGTTGGATCGCATTCAAATTCGTCCCGATCTCTGCGAGGGACGGCCGACGATACGCGGTCTCCGCATCACCGTTGACTTCGTCTTGAAGTTGATGGGCAATGGGTACACTGCCGAGGACATCGTCCGGGAGTATCCCGAGTTGGAAAAGGAAGACGTGTACCAGGCGGCTAGGTATGGGGCCTGGCTTGCCAGTGAGAAAACCTCTGCGGTGGGATGAGAATCCTGGCCGATGTGCACATCTCGCCACGGACGGTGGCGTTCTTGTGCGGCCTTGGCCACGACGTTGTGCGGGTCAG
This sequence comes from Candidatus Binatota bacterium, assembly GCA_024276575.1. GTDB lineage: Bacteria > Desulfobacterota > Binatia > UBA1149 > CAITLU01 > JAJRWY01. Next base: position 6,424 of record JAJRWY010000114.1, on the reverse strand, counting down.
CGACCTGATGCCTGCCGACTCATCTGACAAGTCGATCGTCGACCGAGCGGCGGCCGAGCAACGTGTGGTTTTGACTCAGGATCTCGACTTTTCAGCGATCGTCGCGCTCAGCGGCCGCACCGCACCTTCGGTCATCTCGCTGCGTCTGTCATCCTCGCGAGTCGACCATGTAAATGCGGTGCTCGAAGCTGTCCTACCCACGGTCGAAGAGGCCGCTACGGGCGGTGCAATCTTGAGCGTGGAGGACACAAAGATCCGTCGGCGCGATCTGCCCGTTTGCGCATGACCCGTGACTTGCTCTTGCGCCTCGACACATCGTCGGTTCCCGACCTGGCGCTCCTACGACCGATGTGTCGAGTATCCGTCAGAAATTTCCGTTCGGGCTGAGAAATTGCACGGCCGAGTTGAGCGCCGCGAACGGCTTGGCGGCATGCCGAAATATTACTATCGGGAGGCTGCTTAGGGTTCGGCCGACTTTTCGCACAGTATGGGGTCTGCTACGACCTCCTGTCGCGTGCAGCGTGAACGGGTCCTCGCCGAACGTGCGGTAGACTTGCCCCCGCTGCCGCCGCATCCTGGAGTGAGAGTCGGGCCGAGATTGCGGGCGATCGAGGCTCGTAGCCGAGGTTTCATTAATTATTGAGGTCAACGAGGAGCAGCAAGAAAGCATCGAAGTGCTTGCTTGAAACAGCCGTTCTTTGGATCAAGCTGAGACTGACTCGGGGCCGGCACCTTCGACATTTGCTATCCTAGCGGGGGTTATTCGTGAAAGTTCGTCGCGAGTAAGCCCCGAGCTGTCGTGCGATTGGCGATCATAGCAAAACTCTTCATGAACAATCCCGGTTAGAAACGGGAGAGAACTCAGATGGACAAGAAATACGATATATCCACCCGCTGTGTGCATTCGGGAGAAACGCTCGACAGCCACGGCGCTCCGCACATGCCGGTGTACAACTCGACGACCTTCGGTTTTGCGACCACCGCCGAACTTCTCGACGTCGTCGAGGGAAGGCGCGAGGGGAGCTTGTATACGCGCTACGGCTTGAACCCGACCATCAAGAGCGTGGAAAAGAAGCTGGCTTCGATAGAGGATGGCGAGGCTGCGTTACTGTTCTCCTCGGGAATGGCCGCAGAGGCAGCGCTGTTCTTCACCCATGGCCTTAGCGGTGTGGTCTGCATCGGCAACGCTTACGGCGGCACTCTGGAGTTGCTCAGCGATCAGTTGCCGCAAGTCGGGATCCCCACCTTTCTGCTGCTAGGGAGCGAGGTGGATAAACTCGAGGCGACGCTGGCGGAGAAGCCGGGCCTGGTATTTTTCGAGACACCGACAAATCCCACCATGGAGATCTTCGACATTGCTGCAATATCCAAGCTATGCCACGCCCATGGTGTGTTGGTTGCCGTGGACAACACTTTTGCTTCTCCGGTGAACCAGCAAGTCTTGGCCTTGGGCGCGGATTTCGCGGTACACAGTGCCACCAAGTATCTTGGCGGCCACAGCGACCTGACTGGGGGAGTTCTCATCGGCCGTCAAGACCTTATCGCTGCAGTGGCACCGTGGCGCAAGAATCTCGGCCAGATGATGGCGCCTGAGGTCGCCGCCTTGCTTTCGAGAAGTTTGCGGACGCTGCCGATTCGTGTCGAAAGGCAAAACGAGTCGGCTTCGGCGGTGGCCTCGGCGATGGCCGCCCATCCCAAGGTGCGCCGTGTCTATTATCCGGGCCTGGACGATTTCCCCGGCCATGACTGTGCGGCAGCTCAGATGAGCGGCTTCGGCGGAATGCTCACCATCGAAATCGAAGGTTCCGCGCAGGATGCGACGCGCGTTGCCGACGCCTTGCAGTTGTTCATCATTGCCCCGAGTCTGGGCGGCCCTGAGTCTCTAGTCACGCAACCGATGACCACCACTCATCACGGCTTGAGCCCCGAGCAGCGCTCGCAACGCGGTATCAACGACTCGATGATCCGTCTATCGATCGGTATGGAGGCCGCCGCCGACCTGATCGCCGACCTGAAGCAGGCGCTGGGGCAGATCTGAACGCTTGAAGTCGGGAGCGGCTGTGCAGCTAGAAAACATCGAAGCCATCGAGAAACGCTTGTGGGCCGCGGCCGACACCCTGCGAGCCAACTCCAATTACGCGAGCAACGAGTACTTCCTCACCCAGTTCGCCGACCAGAAGGCCCACGATGCCGGCGAGTTCTTCACGCCCATCTCGTTGGTCTCACTCATCGCCCACGTGCTCGACCCTGAGGGCGGCACGGTGCTCGACCCGGCCTGCGGTTCGGGCGGCATGTTTGTGCAGAGCGCTAGGATCGTCGAAGAGCAGGGCCGCGCCGGCTTCGTCATGTCATCCCAGGCTTCGAGCGCCGACGGCGGCGAGGCCAAGCTGCGCCAAAAGCTCATCGAGACGGGCGACGTCGATCTGATGATCACCATTCGTTCGAACTTCTTCTACACCCGCACCGTGCCCTGCAAGCTGTGGTTCCTGAACCGCAACAAGCCTAGGGCCCATCGGAACAAGGTATTGATGCTCGACGCGCGCAACGTCTACATTGGTTCTTCCGGACAGCAACGGGTTTAGCCGAGCGCCTTTGACGACTTTCCAGTGAGTCTGCCTCCTCGATTTCTTGCCGAGGAATTTGACCGTTCGTGTGATCCCATTTTCACGCAGATCTCCCCTTTGCTCGCCCAAACTAACATCGCAAGCAGAGCCCGTGACCTCCTCCTACCCCGCCTTATGAACGGTGAGGTGGCCGTGTGAACCAGTCGAGTCTTCTGGATCTCGTCGCTCTCGGCGAGGGCTTCACCACGGAGCTCAAGCGCTCCGGCACCTCGGGCCTGGGGCGGGAGATCTGTGCGTTTGCCAATGCGACCGGCGGCGTGATTCTGATCGGGGTCACTGATGGTGGAGAGATCGTCGGTGTGGCCGACCACAACCGGCTGCGGTCGGAGGTCCAGTCGATTGCGCGTTCTGCGGAGCCGCCGATCGGCATCGCCCTAGAGAGCGTTGGCGAGGTGCTGTGCGTGGTGGTGCCGGCTCAGCACAGCAAGCCGTACTCCTTCGGCGGTAAGTTCTTCATCCGTGAGGGCGCCAGCTCTCAGCAGATGTCTTGCGATGAGATCCGGGAGTTCTTCTACGGAGAGGGATTGATTCACTTCGATGAGACGCCTTGCGAGCGCTTCTCTTTCGAAAGCGATCTTGGCGACGACGTGTGGGCGCTCTTTTGCCGCCGGGCCAAGATCCCAGCGGAGATGGATCCGGTGACCGCGCTTCGGAATCTGCATCTTATCGATGGCGATGGTCGGATGACCCATGCCGGCGCATGGTTGCTTGCACGGGATATCCGGAAGTTCAGTGTCAGTGCCGATGTGGCCTGCGCCCTCTTTATGGGCATCGACAAGGTTCGCATTCTCGATCGACGTGGGTTTTATGGCGATGTCTACTCAACGATGGACGATGCCATGGCTTGGATCCTGTCCAAGATCAACGTGGAATACGTTATCAAGCACGTCAAACGGGAGGAGCGGCCGGAGTTGCCGGAAGAAGCCCTGCGTGAGGCCGTGGTCAATGCATTGGCCCACCGCGATTATCGTTCCACAGCCAATGTTCAGATTTACCTCTTTGAAGACCGGATCGAGATTGTCAGCCCCGGCGGCCTGCCCGCCGGCATGACCGAGGCGGATCTGGGTGTGAAAAGCATTCCGCGTAATCCGCTTTTATTTGGCATGTTGCACCGTATGGATGCCGTAGAGCATATCGGCTCCGGTATCCGGCGGATTCGCGAACTCTGTCGCGATTACGGGGTGGCTGAACCCGAAATAGAGGTTGCGGACTCCTGGGTAACAACGACCTTTCGCCGGCCTGCCATCAATCAACAGGGCAAAAAGATCAGCCCGCGAACTACGGGGGAAGTCACAGGGGAAGTCAGAAAGCTTCTCCGGATCTGTGAAGGGGAACAAGCCAGGCGGGAAATTCAACTTCGACTCGGCCTGAAAGGGGAGGAGAACTTTCGAAAATTGTACCTCTTGCCTGCTTTGAACGCTGGATTGATAGAAATGACCATCCCCGACAAGCCCAAGAGCTGTTTACAGAAATACCGTCTGACCGAAAAAGGCCAAGCGCTGTTGGCTGAGCTGGGGGACGATGAAACGTGACCCCTTCCGGCTACACCGAGGACACCCTGGTCCAGTAGACCACGGCCGAGTACCTGGAGCAGCAGCTCGGCTGGGACTCCGTCTACGCCTACAACAACGAGGACTTCGGACCCGACAGCCTCCTGGGCAGAGCCTCCGACCGCGAGGTGGTGCTCACTCGCACGCTGCGCCAAAAGCTCGTCGAGCTGAACCCGGACCTGCCCGACGCCGCCTACGACGAGGCGATTCGATCGATTACGTCCAGCGTCGCCTCTCAGCCGCTGGTTCAGACTAATCGCGAAAAGCACAACCTCGTTCGAGACGGTGTGCAGGTGACCTTCCGCAACGACAAGGGCGAGCGTGTGCGCGACCGACTACGGGTCATCGACTTCGACGATCCCGAGAACAACCACTTTCTGTGTGCGCGCGAGCTGTGGGTCAAGGGCGATCTCTACCGCAGCCCACAAAGAAAGACGACCGTGCAGAACCTCCGCCAGGCCATCGAGAACCGGGTGTGCCGATTGCTCGAACGCAATCCGCTGAGGGCCGACTTTCAGCGCCACTACGAGAAGATCGTCGCCGAGTACAACCGCGAAAAGGACCGCGTCACCATCGAACAGACCTTCGAGGCCCTGCTCGAGTTCATCGAGGTGGCGGCATGAGGTGTGGCGGCGAGACAGACAAGATTAGAGGGTAGGAATCATCTAGCAAGTAGCCGGGATTGAACATCTCGATACGGTGCGACCGCGTAGACCCCGCAAGCAGGAGCAGGACGGTATCTCCCCAGTTTCGGATCCTCGCTTTGGTCGTAGGCCCCAGTATTCTCCCATGCTGAACGGTTTCCGGGGGGCTTGGGCGCGTTTCATATGGGAAAAGGCTAGGAAAAGACTGGGAGAGTGGACAGCAGCAGCAGGTGGCGGTACAAACAGAGGCGAGCCCCGGTTCCCGGGGACGGTACGACACGACTCCATGGGATAGCGCTCCTGTCGAGATCACAGAGAGGGCGGCTGCAGCCGAACCCGGAAGGAGCGCACATGGAAGAACAACGATTCATTGATCATTACGAAACTCTTCAACTCAGCCCCAATGCCGACAGCGAAACCATTGCTCAAGTTTATCGTTTCATGGCGACGAGATTCGAACTCGGCGATCATATGAACGGCGATGTCGAGCGTTTGCAGCTCGTGAGGGCGGCCAATGCAGTGCTCTCGGATTCGCGCAAGCGTTGCGAGTACGATGTGCGCTACCATGAGCAGCATCCCGAAGCGGCGCATTCAGTCGAAGGCGCCGTGGCCGGTGAGGAATTTGAAACGTACCGGCAACTACGCCGGACGATCCTCGTGAACCTCTACAATGCACGTCGAAGCGATGACAGTGCGCGTACCGATGATTACAGCCTCGAGCGGCGTGCCGGGTGCTCGCCCGGTGAGATGCGCTTCAACCTCTGGTACATGACCGCTAAGGGTTGGATAGAGAGAACCGACGAGGGGCGCTTGTCCATCACTGCGGACGGTGTAGACCAACTCGGCTAGGAAGCTACCGCGCTGGCCTTGTCTTGTAGGAACGACATGAACTTGCGCAAAGACCGCACCGCCGTTTGTGATCTGATCTTCCGCGTTCTGTTCAGCTTGATTTTCATAGTGGCCGGGATCGGCCATTTCGTCGAGCCGCAAATGATGCTGGAGCGTCTTCAACAATCTCCTTGGTATGAGTGGCTCTCGGCGTTGGGTTCACCCTCTTGGATGCTTTCGGCCAGTGGTGTAAGCCTGCTTGCCGGAGGGCTCGGATTGCTTGCCGGTTTCCAGATCCGATGGTCGGCTTTAGTGTTGTCGGCAACTCTCATTCCCATTACCGTCGCGGTCCACTTCGCGCCGGGCCACACCGGACCGCTTTTCAAGAATGTGGCACTTCTCGGCGGCCTTATCCATTTCGCTGCTCACGGAAACAACGGCCTAACCGGCGATTCGCAGTGAGCTTAGCGCCGCCGCCGGCGGATCAGCGGAAGCCGGCCTTGGTCAATTGCCAAGCACTCACCGTTTGGCTCGGGCCTCCGGGTGTTCATAGCAAGGCCTTCCAGGTTCCGGGCTCCTTCACGTGGGCGTGAAGAGCCGGTTCACAAACACACCGGGCGGACGTCGTCAGTTGGACCGACGAGGTTTCAGTAGAGTCGAGATGTGGCGCGGTGGCACAAGGGAGGACCTATCTGTTGCCGACCCTTTCGGTTGTCGGTGTCTCACTAGTCGTTCCATGCTCCGTTTCCACACCCCGCTCATCAAACCGGACGTGCGG